>NZ_WUMG01000010.1:0-174012 GCF_009827015.1 Delftia sp. CH05
GGCACGACTGCCTCGCCAGCGGAGACGGCGGTCAAAGCACCTTGCCGTTCGAGCTTGCGCCACTGGAACAGCAGTCCAGCCGAAACGCCTTCCTGCCGAGCGACCAATGACACGCTCATGCCTGGTTCGTAGGTTCGGCGCACCAGCGCCGCCTTCTCTGCGAGAGACCAGCGCCTGCGGCGCTGGTCCTTCACGACTACCTCGATTGACTCCGTATGCCTAGTCATATGCACAGTCCTGTTCCTATCTTCAAAGATAAGCGATAGGACGGGGCCGGGGAATCAGGGGGCTATTTCATCGGGGACGAGGCCAAGGCCATCGTGGACCGCGTGGTGAGGGGCATGATGCCTTCGCCCATCCTTCGCTCATCCCTCGTCCAAGGGCATCTGAAGGGCGCAGGCCGGCCTGGTTGTCCTGCCAGCGGAATTTTTCTAACATACAGAAATCTGTACGAAAGATCTTTGCAAAGGATCTGTGCGAGAAATCTGTACGAAATTCCTGCTCTGGGGGCCGTCATGAAGACCACGCTTGACCTCAACGATGCATTGCTGACCGAAGCAAAGACCTATGCGGCACAGCAGCACACCAGCCTGACGCGCCTGATCGAGGAGGGCCTGCAATTGCGCTTGCGCAAGGCCCAGGCGCCTGCCCGGCGCGTGCGCCTTCCCGTCTACCACGGCAAGGGCGGACTGGCACCGGGGCTGGACGCACTGAGCAACCGCGCGCTGCTGGATGCCGCCGGTCAGCAGGATCAACCATGACGCCCGATGTCAACCTGCTGGTTGCGGCATCGCGCAGCGACCACCCCCATCATTCGGTGGCCCGCGACTGGCTGGAGCAGGCCATGGCCGATGCCAGCCAGGGCGTGCTGCTGAAATTGCAGCCCATGGTGGTGGCGAACTTTCTGCGCCTGGTCACGCATCCGAAGATCTTCGTCAACCCGACTCCTATGGTCGAGGCTTTGCGCTTCGTTGACGCATTGCTGGCATCGCCCGGCGTCGAGCAGGCCGTGCTGGGTGCCGAATGGCCGGCGTTAAGGCAACTGTGCGCCGACAAGGCGCTTTCCGCCAATGACGTACCGGACGCTTGGCTGGCCGCTGCCGCCATCCACCAGGGCGAGCATGTGGTCAGCTTCGATGCCGATTTCAAGCGCCTGCTGCCGCGCTCCCAGTTCACCCGGCTGGCGCCCCAATAATTCCTTTCCTTTTCAGATTCCCCCAATCCATGACCCGCATCGCCCTCATCCACGCCCTCAGCCATTCCGTCGCTCCCATCAACGAAGCCTTTGCGCGCGACTGGCCCGAGGCGGTACGCATGAACCTGCTGGACGACAGCCTCTCGGCCGACCTGGCGCGCAACGGGCGCGGGCTGGACGCCGCCATGCACGAGCGTTTCCAGCGCCTGGCGCAGTACGCCGTGGACACGGGCGCGCAGGGGATCTTGTTCACCTGCTCGGCCTTTGGCCCCTGCATCGAGGCCGTGGCCGCGCGCCACGCGCCGCTGCCCGTGCTCAAGCCCAACGAGGCCATGATCGAGGAGGCCGTGCAGGGCCAGCAGGGGGCCTTGGGTTTGATCTCCAGCTTCGCGCCCACGCTGCAGTCCATGCCGCCGGAGTTCCCGGCCAGCATCGAATTGGTGCCTGCCCTGGCCGATGGCGCCATGGACGCGCTCAACCGCGGCGACACCGCCACGCATGACCGCCTGGTGGTCGAGCAGGCCAGGGCCCTGGCCGCACGCGGCTGCACGCGCATTGCGCTGGCCCAGTTCAGCATGGCGCGTGCCCGCGCGGCCTGCGAGGCCGCCACGGGCCTGCCCGTGCTCACCACGGTGGACAGCGCCGTGCGTGCCCTGCAGCGCCGGCTGGGCGTGCGCCTCGGTTAAAGTGGCGCTCCGCTGCGGCGCATGCCCGCCGCAGCGTGTGCAACTTTTGAGGACGACAGACCCATGCAGATCGAACAGGCCCCGACGGAAAAGCCCTATGAAAAGCCCGAAGGCGAACGCCGTGGCCTGGTGCTGGTGAACACCGGCGACGGCAAGGGCAAGAGCACGGCGGCCTTCGGCCTGGCCCTGCGCGCGCATGGCCGGGGCAAGTCCGTCAAGATCTTCCAGTTCATGAAGGTGCCCACGGCGCGCTTTGGCGAGCACCGCATGTTCGAGCAGCTGGGCATGCCCATCGAGGGACTGGGCGACGGCTTCAGCTGGAAGAGCCAGGACCATGAGCGGTCGGCCCAGATCGCGCGCGAGGGCTGGGAGCGTGCGCGCACCGCCATTCTCTCGGGCGATCACTTCCTGGTCGTGCTCGACGAAATCACCTATCCGCTGATCTACGGCTGGCTGCCGCTGGAGCCCGTGCTGCAGGCCCTGGCCGACCGCCCGCGCCATGTGCACGTCATGCTCACGGGCCGCCGCTGCCCCGAGGAAATCATTGCCGTGGCCGATACGGTCACGCGCATGGAACTGGTCAAGCACGCCTTCCAGGCCGGCATTCCCGCCCAGCGTGGTATTGAGGACTGATGCCGCCTGCAGGCCCGGCCTGCGGCGGACAATGGCGGCATGAGCAGCGAAACGCATTCCCGGGCGCCAGAGACCATTCCCGCCCAACCCTTTGCCGAGGCCGAGCGGGCAGCCGTCTACCGCGCGATCCATGAGCGGCGCGACATGCGCCATTTCTGCGGCGGCGAAGTCGCGCCCGAGGTGCTGCTGCGCCTGCTGCGCGCCGCCCACCATGCGCCCAGCGTCGGCTTCATGCAGCCCTGGCGCTTCATCCGCGTGCGCGATGCGCAGTTGCGCCAGGGCATACACGCCGTGGTCGAGCAGGAGCGCCTGCAGACCGCCCGCGCCCTGGGCGAGCGCGAGGAAGACTTCATGCAGCTCAAGGTCCAGGGTGTGCTGGATGCGGCCGAGGTGCTGGTCGTGGCCATGCCGCCCGGGCGCGATGCCCATGTCTTCGGTCGCCGCACCTTGCCCGAGATGGATGTGGCCTCGGCCGCCTGTGCCATCCAGAACCTGTGGCTGGCCGCGCGTGCCGAGGGGCTGGGGCTGGGCTGGGTCTCGCTGTTCGATCCCGAGGTGCTGGCCGCGCTGCTGCAAATGCCCGTGGGCAGCCGGCCGCTGGCCGTGCTGTGCCTGGGCCCCGTGTCCGCCTATTACGCAGAGCCCATGCTGCAGCAGCAGAAATGGGCCAGCCGTGCGCCGCTGCAGGACATGCTCTACGACGACCTGTGGGGCCAGCGCGCCGCCGGGGCGCCGCCGCAGGCATGAACGACAGCCATTTCTGGCAGCTGTCGGGCGCCGCGTTCAGTCCGCTGTGGTGGAGCTGGCAGGCGCTGTCGCAGCCTGTGTCCGACCCCTGGGCCCGCCACGCCCTGGCCGCCGCGCTGGCCGTGCCCGTGGCCCTGCTGATCGACCGGCTCTGGGGCGAGCCGCCCGTGTGGATGCACCCCGTGGTCGCCATGGGCCGGCTGCTGGGTGCGGTTGGGCGAAGAATTGCCCCACGCGAAGAACATGTGCGCGACTGGCCACGCTTTGCGCTGGGCGCCGTCGCCTGGTGCCTGCTGGCGCTGCTGTTCTTCGCCATCTACGCGTTCATCCAGTGGCTGCTGCCGCCCATGCCATGGTGGCTGGGCGCCTTGGTGCTGGGCGTGCTGCTCAAGCCGCTTTTGTCCTGGCGCATGCTGCGCGACGAGGTGCTGGCCGTGGAAGCCGCACTGCAGCAATCCCTGCCTGCAGGCCGCGAGCGCCTGACCTGGCTGGTCAGCCGGGACACGGCGCAGCTGGACGCAGGCCAGGTGCGCGAAAGCGCTATCGAAACCCTGGCCGAGAACCTCAGCGACTCCGTGCTGGCGCCGCTGTTCTGGTTTGCCGTGGCCGGCCTGCCGGGCGCGGCCCTCTACCGTTTTGCCAACACGGCCGATGCCATGTGGGGCTATCCGGGCTGGCGCGGGCAGGGCGATGACCGGCGCCACTGGCAATGGGCCGGCAAATGGACGGCGCGTGCCGATGACCTGCTCAACTGGATACCGGCGCGCCTGACCGCCTTGCTGCTGGCCTTGTCCGGCCTGGCCGCTGGCCGACGTCCGGGCTGGGGTGCGCTGCGCCAGGACGCGCGCATCACCCCGTCGCCCAACGGCGGCTGGCCCATGGGCGCCATGGCAAGGCTGCTGGGTGTGCGCCTGGGCAAGCCCGGCGTCTACGTGCTCAACCCCGCAGGCTGCGTGCCGCAGGCGGCCGAGCTGCAGCAGGCCGTGGCGCATGCGGGCCGCGTGGTCGCCATGCTGGTGGCTGCAGGGCTGGCCGCCGCCCTGGTCATTGCATGGGCGATGGCAGGAAAGACACCATGAAACCGATCCCAGTCACCCACGGCGGCACGGATGCGCTGGGCGTGCCCGCGCACGATTTCTCCACCAACCGCAATGCCTGCGGACCTTGCCCGCAGGCGCTGGATGCGCTGTCCCAGGCACATGCGGCCCAGTACCCCGACCCGCAGTACACGGCGCTGCGTGCGCGCCTGGCGGACTTTCATGGCGTTACGGCCGGGCGCATCGTCATCGCGGCCAGCGCCAGCGACTTCATCCACCGCATCACCATGCATGCGGTGCGCGAGGGCGTGGCCGTCGCCAGCCTGCCGGCCCACCATTACGGCGACTACGCCCACGCGGCGCAGGTCTGGCGCCTGCCCCTGGCCGCGCGCGACGGCATCACCGAAGCTGGCCCAGGCCTGCACTGGGCCTGCGCGCCATCGAGCCCGCTGGGTCAGCCCGAGGATGTCTGGCCCCTGTGGAGCGAGCCCGCACCGCCCGGCACCTGGCGCGTGATCGACTGCGCCTATGCACCCCTCAGACTGGAGCCGGGCATGGAACCCGCCGTGCCCTCCCAGGTGCGCGATGCCTGGCAGATGTGGACTCCCAACAAGGCCCTTGGCATGACCGGCGTGCGCGCGGCCTACGCCATTGCGCCCGAAGCCGTGCCGCACGACGAGATTGATGCCTTGCGTGCCCTGTCACCCTCCTGGCCCGTGGGCGCCCATGGCGAGGCCATGCTCACGGCCTGGACCGCACCGGCCACCCGGCAATGGCTGGCGCAAAGCCTGCAACGGCTGCGCGATTGGAAGGCGCAACAGATCGATCTGGTGCAGCGCCTGGGCTGGCAGGTGCTGCCCGGCTCGCAGGCCAATTACTTTGTGGCGCGCTGGCCGCAGGCACGGCAGGGCGACGCCATGCAGACGCGTCTGGCCCAACTGCGCGTGCAGGGCATCAAGCTGCGCGACTGCGACAGCTTCGGCTTGCCCGGCTGCGTGCGCATGGGCGTGCTGGCGCCTGCATCCCAGAACGCCTTGCTGGCTGCCTGGCAGCCAATGGAGAAACACCATGCAATCGAGTGAACCCGCCGCCGTGAACCTGCCCTTGCCCGAGCCCGGCCAGCGCCCCGCGCTGTGCGTGATGGTGCTGGGCACCAGCAGCGGTGCCGGCAAGAGCTGGGTGGCCACCGCGCTGTGCGCCTGGTACCGCGCCCAGGGCTACAAGGTGGCGCCCTTCAAGGCGCAGAACATGAGCAACAACGCGCGCGTGGTCTGCGCGCCGGGCGGTGCCTGGGGCGAGATCGGCACGGCACAGTACCTGCAGGCCCTGGCCGCAGGCTGCGCGCCCGATGTGCGCATGAACCCGCTGCTGCTCAAGCCCGAGGCCGACATGCGCAGCCAGGTCGTGCTGCTGGGCCGGGTCAGCGAGGAACTCTCGGCCTTGCCCTGGCGCGGCCGCAGCGCCCGCGTGTGGCCGCAGATCGCCGAGGCGCTGGACAGCCTGCGTGCCGACAACGACGTGGTCGTCATCGAGGGCGCAGGCTCGCCGGCCGAGATCAACCTGCATGCCAGCGACGTCGTCAACATGCGCGTGGCGCGCCACTGCGGCGCGCATTGCCTGCTGGTATCCGACATCGACCGCGGCGGCGCCTTCGCCCACCTCTACGGCACCTGGGCGCTGCTGCCGCCTGACGAACAGGCGCTGATCCGCGGCTTCGTGCTCAACAAATTCCGGGGCGACGCCAGCCTGCTGGCGCCCGCCCCGCAGATGCTGCAGGAGCGCACCGGCGTGCCCACCGTGGCCACCATCCCCATGCAGTTCCAGCATGGCCTGCCGGAGGAGGATGGCGTCTTTGACGACCGTGGCTCTGGAGGAGGCGTGGGGCGCGCCGTGCACACCACCATCGCCATCGTCGCCTACCCGCGCATCAGCAACCTCGACGAATTCCAGCCCCTGCTGCAGGTGTCGGGCCTGCGCGTGGTCTGGGCGCGCACGCCGGCCCAGCTGGCAGGCGCCGACTGGATCATCCTGCCGGGCTCCAAGGCCACGGCTGCCGATCTGGCCTGGATGAGAACCCAGGGCCTGGATGCTGCCGTCGCCGCCCATGCGGCGGCAGGCCGGCAGGTGCTGGGCATCTGCGGCGGCCTGCAAATGCTGGGCGAGGCGCTGATCGACCTGCACGGCGTGGACGGCAACGCAGCCGGCCTGGGCCTGCTGCCGCTGACGACCCTGTTCGCGCCCGACAAGACCGTGCTGCCCGCCAGCGTGCAGCTGCCGCCGCTGCCAGGGGCTTTGGCGGCGCTGTCCGGCGTGCAGGCCCGGGTCTATGAAATCCACCATGGCCAGACCAGCGTGCGCCCCGACATGGTGGCCGCTGGCAGTGCCGGGGCCGAGCCCGTGCCGGGCCTGCTGTGGCACAGCCCTGACGGCCGCATCGCCGGCTGCTATTGGCACGGCCTGTTCGAGAACGCGGACGTGCTGCGCGCCCTGTGGGGTGCCGAGGTTCCCACGCTGGACAGCGTCTTCGCGCGCATGGCCGACGGCGTTCAGCGCTGGTTTGCCACCCAGGCTTGACCCAGGTCGGCCACCGCTTGCGCGTTGCGCGGCAACATGTAGGCCATGGACTGCATGCGCAGCCGTGCTGTACCGATAAATGGGGAGCTGGAAAACACGCATGCTTGGGCCTTGACTTTTTCACGAGGAATGGAGTGAAGCTATGAAGAATCCATGGATCCGTCCCCTGCAGCTGTGTATTGGCGCTGCCGTCCTGGGCATGGCCGGCCTGGCCACCGCCCAGCCCGGCCCCGGGCCTGATGGCACGCCGCCACCGCCCCCCGCCGCGGAAAAGGCCAAGCCCCATCACCACCACAAGAAGCACGCCGAGCACAAGGGGCCCGCCAAGCGCGGCTATGACCGCCGCGACCCTGCCCAGCACGAGGCCGCCGCCGTCCAGGAGCAATCGCGCCGAGGCGGCGTCCAGTCGGGCGACAACTTCCAGCGCAATGCCGTGGCCCGCTGCGATGTCTTCAAGAACGAAGGCGACCGCCGCTCCTGCGTGGAGCGCATCAAGGACGGCCAGGTCAGCGGCTCCGTCGAAGGCGGCGGCGTGCTGCGCGAGTACACGGAGCAGGTTCCTGTAAGGCAATAACAGCGCTGGCTGTTGTTCACCTGAGAAAACCCGCCGGGCCACGAAGCCGGCGGGTTTTTTTGCGGGCGAATGCAGGCGGCAGCGGCGGCTGCATTCAGGCCAGAAGCACCACATTCAGGCCATGAACCCTCTGGAAGGCAGCGTCCCCCGTCAAGAGCCTGTGGTGTGGTCCCAGTTGCAGGCAACTGGCGGCGTGCAGGGCATCGGGGGTCCGCAGCCCATGCCGCGCCCGGATCGCGGTGGCCAACTCCACCACCTCGCGGCTCAGTTCCACCCAGATCAGGTCCGCCCGGGCAAAGAAGGTGTCGAAGACCGCCAACGCGGCCGAGTCATTCGACTTCAAGGGGCCGGTGCGGCATTCCAGCCAGGACAGCCGGCTCACAGCGGATGCCATGCCCGGATAGGCCGTATGCAGCGCCTGGAGCCCGGCCCGGGCACGGCTGGCAAAAGGCTCTCGGGCCTGCAGCAGGTAGATCAGTGCGCTGGCATCAAAAAAGGCGATCACCAGTCGCGCTCCCCTGACAGGAATGCATCGATCTCCGCCTTCTCGCGGGCGCCTGTGGTGGGTTGCGACAGCAGCCATTGCACCGCTGTCATGCCTTGGTGCGGCTGCGGAGCCTGCTCCAGCAGTTTCCGGTACTCCTGCTCGGACAGCACCACCGCGGTTGCCTGGTTGCGCTTGATCAGGTGGACAGGGCCATGCCGAAGTCCATCCTCAATGGCAGCCATGCCGCGGCGCTTGAGTTCTGCGGCAGTCAAGGTGTTGTGCACGCTGGCTCCTTATCGGCATCGATGTGTTGAATGGTACTGAATTCGGTATCGAATCTCAAACGCGGATACCGGTGATGTGCGAGGGGCATGGAGAGTCCGCCACCACGCCCCTGTCCACCGGATTTGACCTGGGTCATACAAACCCATTCCACCCGCCCCGGACCGGCGCGCACCGGCAAGGCATTTCTATGATGGCGCCGTACTTCCCATATGGAAAAAGGATTCATCCCATGCAAGCCTTCCGGATCGTGGTCATTGGTGCGGGGCAGACCGGCACTCCCTTGCTGCAGCAATTGCTGGACGCGCCCTTCGTGCAGTTGCTTGGGGTGGCCGACCTGGACCTGGACCAGCCCGGCATCGCACTGGCGCGCGCGCGTGGCGTGCCGGTTACCACACGGTTCATGGATCTGGTGGATGCAGCGGTCGACATCATCATCGACGTGACCGGCTCCCCCCAGGTGCGCGAGTCGTTGCGCAGCAAGATGGTGGAGACCGGCAACACGCACACGCTGATCATGCATGAGGCGATTGCGCTGCTGATGATGTCGCTGTCGGCCGGCCGGCTGGTGACCAGCAAGCACAGCGATCTGGAGTATTCCTGAACGCAGGCGGCCGCGCCTCTACAGAAATCCGATCGACAGCCAGGGCACGGCCGCCACCGCCACCGTACCCAGCAACAGCGCCAGCAGGTAGCCCACGATGGGCCGCAAGCCCTTGTCCGGGTGGATCTGGCCTATGGCGCAGGCTGCGTAGTAGCCCACGCCCAGTGGCGGGGCGAACAGGCCCAGGCCCATGGCGAGCACGACGACGATGGCGTAGTGCACTTCATGGATGCCCAGGTCGCGTGCGATGGGAAACAGCAGCGGGCCGAACAGCACGATGGCGGGTATGCCTTCCAACACCGATCCGAGGATGACGAAGATCAGTAGCGAGACCGCGAGAAACGCGGGTGCCCCGCCGGGCAGGGCGGCCATCGCCTCCGCCAGCGAGCGCGAGAAGCCCGATTGGGTCAGGCCCCAGGCCATGGCCGTGGCAGTGCCGATGATGAGCAGGATGGCGCCCGACAGCGATGCCGTGGCCACGAGCATGGGCCCCAGGCGGCGCCAGTCGAACTGGCGGTAGATCAGCAGACCCGCAATGGCCGCGTAGGCAATGCCCAGGGTCGAGACTTCGGTGGCCGTGGCCACGCCCTCGACCACGGCCGCGCGGATCACGAAGGGCAGCGCCAGTGCCGGCAGGGCGATGAAGCCTAGCCGCGCGATCTGCGACCAGGGCTGGCGCTGTGTCTGCGGCGGCTGGTCATGGCGCGAGCGCCACCAGACGACCACACACAGCGACAGGCCCAGGGCCAGCGCCGGCAGCAGTCCGCCCGTGAACAGCGCTGCAATGGACACGCCCGTGACCGAGCCGATGGTGATCAGCACCAGGCTGGGCGGCACGGTTTCCGTCTGCGCGCCCGTGGCTGACAGCAGGGCCACCAGATCGCCTTCGTCCGCGCCGCGCTTGCGCATTTCGGGGAACAGGGCCGGAGCCACGGCCGCCATGTCGGCCGCCTTGGAGCCCGAGATGCCCGAGACCAGGTACATGGCCCCCACAAGCACATAGGACAGGCCGCCGCGCACATGGCCGAGCAGGCCCGCGAGAAAAGCCACCATGGCGCGCGCCATGCCCGTCATCTCGATCAGCAGCCCCAGGAAGACGAACAGCGGAACGGCCAGCAGGATGAGGTGGGACATGCCTTCGTCCATGCGCCCGACGATCACGGGCAGGGCGGTGTCCGTGGCCAGGGCCAGATAGCCGAGCGTGCCCAGGCCGAAGGCAAAGGCAATGGGCACGCCGCCGAACACGCAGGCCGCGACCACGCCGACGAAGAAGACCAGCAGGTTCAGGCGCCCCAGGTCCTCGAAGAGGCCGAAGATGCCGTTTGCCAGCACGAACGCCGCCATGACGGCGGCCACCACGGCCAGTGCCTTCCAGGCCGCCGCCTTTTCGCCGCTGCGCACCAAGCGCAGCACCGAGAAAACAGCCATCAGCACGATGCCGGCGGGCAGTGCCGCAGCGCGCCAGATGTTGGAGATTTCCAGCGCGGGCGTGGTGATGAAGCGCTCGTCCGCTGCCCATTCCCAGGCGGGCCAGGCCACCAGGGCGAGAAAGGCCAGCGTGGCACAGGTGCCGATGGCATCGAACAGGGCTCGGCGCGCAGGCGACAGGCGCGAGAGCAGGGCCGTCATGCGCATGTGCTCGGCGCGCCGCAGTGCGATCACGGCACCCAGCATGGCCAGCCAGATGAAGAGCATGGAGGTCAGTTCATCCGCCCAGACCAGTGGCTGGTGGAAGACAAAGCGTGCCACCACTCCCGCAAACAGCACGCCGATATCGGCCAGCACCAGCAGGCCCGCCGCGCAAGCCACGGCCGCGCCCATCCAGCGGTCGATGCGGTCCCACGCGGTCCAGGCATCGTGCGGGGTATGGGCGGGCTTGTCCTGGGGCGCAGTCATGCCAGCGCCCCGACGCTGCGCTCGAGGATGGCCCAGGCCTGGTCACCGTGCTTGCGCTTCCATTCGGCGTAGAAGCCGGCCTTGCGCAACCGCTCACGGAAGGCGGCGGTGTCGGCAGTGTTGAAGGCCAGGCCCTTGGCGGCCAGCTCCTTTTGCAGGCCGGCGTTGAGCTCGGCGACATCGTCGCGTTCGCGCAGGCCTGCGGCATTGATGTGTCGCGCCACGATGTCGCGCAGGTCTGGGGGCAGTCTTTCCCAGGCGCGGCGGTTGGCCAGGAACCAGAAACCGTCCCACATGTGGTTGGTGAGCGAGCAGTACTTCTGCACCTCGTAGAGCTTGGCCGTGGAGATGATGGCCAGCGGGTTCTCCTGCCCGTCCACGATCTTCGTCTGCAGCGAGGAATAGACCTCGGCAAAGTTGATGGACGCGGGCGCGCTGTCCAGCGCCTTGAACATCGAGGTCCACAGCGGAGAGACGGGCACGCGGATCTTGAAGCCCTGCAGGTCGGCGGGACCCGCGATGGGGCGCGTGGAGGAGGTGATCTGCCGGAAACCGTTGTCCCAGATGCGCTCCATGGCCACCAGGTTGGCCTGGGCGATGCGTGCGCGGATATGGGCGCCCAGCTCGCCGTCCATGGCCTTCCAGACACTGTCATAGCCGTCGAATGCAAAGCCCACGCCGCTGATGGAGGCTGCCGGCACCAGGGTGGACAGGATCAGGCCCGACAGCGTGAAGAACTCCACGCCGCCCGAGCGCAACTGGCCCAGCACATCGGTGTCCGAGCCGAGCTGCCCATTGGAGAAGACCTGGATGTCCACCCGTCCACCGGTCTCGGCCAGGATGGCCTGCGACATCTGCAGGGCCCGGATGTTCATGGGGTGCGTGGCGGGCAGGTTGTTGGCGTACTTGTAGCGGAATTCGGCCTTGCTGGCGAAGGCGTTGCGCTGTGAAAGGGCCAGTGGAAGGGCGCAGGCTGCGGCACCGTGCAGCACGTGGCGTCGGGAAAGGGTCATGGCTTGTCTCCTGAGTGTTGTCTTTGTGTCGTTCGGGCGCAAGCTGCGCGCGGGGGGCGCATCACGGGGTCGGGGCGGCCTGCTCCTTTCCCTGCGTCATGTTCTGCAGCAGGCGTTCGCGTATGTCCTTCTTGACCACCTTGCCGTAGCCCGAGCGGGGCAGGGCGTCCCAGAAGTGGAACTGGCGCGGCCAGCGGTAGCGCGCGCAGCGGCCCTCCAGGTGCGCCAGCAGCGCCTCGGCCGTGAGGTCTCCAGCGGTGGCATCGGCACCCTCCCGCGCGACCACCACGGCCACGCCGATCTCGCCCCAGGTGGCGTCGGGCATGCCGAGCACGGCGACCTCGGCCACGGCGGGATGGGTCAGCAGCGCCTCCTCGATTTCGCGCGGATAGACGTTGGAGCCGCCCGAGATGTACATGTCCGATTCCCGCCCCGTGATGTAGAGCAGGCCCCGCTCGTCCAGCCGCCCGAGATCGCCCGTGTGGAACCAGCCGCCCCGAAAGGCCTGGGCCGTGGCCTCGGGGTTGTCGTGGTAGCACGCAAAGACGGCGGGGCCGCGGCAGCAGATCTCGCCGATGGCGCCCGTTGGAACGGGCTGCAACCGGTGGTCGAGGATGGCGACCTCCATGCCCGTGCGCGGGCGCCCGCAGGTTCCGATCAATGTGTCGGCGGTGCCGGTGCTGCCGTCGCTGTGCCCGTCGTCCAGTGCGTGCATGGAGGGCGTCAGCACGGTGATGCAGCCCGTCACCTCGCCCAGGCCGAAGTACTGCACCAGCACCGGGCCCAGCTTGTGCAATGCGCGCTGCTGGTCGGCGTGGTACATGGGCGCGCCCGCATAGACCACGTAGCGCAGCGATCCGTGGTCGAAGCGGTCCACCGCGGGGTCTTCCACCAGCAGCTTGACGATGGTGGGCACGGTGAAGAGATTGGTGACCCGGTGCCGCTGCACCAGCTCCCAGACCTCGGCAGGGTCCAGCCGGTCGGCGGTGGGCAGCACTGTGGCCGCACCGCGCGCCACGTTGAGCAGGGCATGTATGCCTGCGCCGTGCGACAGGGGTGCCACGGCAATGGAGCAGTCGCGCTCGTCCGTGCCCGGGATCAGGTCGGCAAGGTGGTTGGTCACCACGAAGGCCATCTGTCCATGGGTGAGCATCGCGGCCTTGGGCCGGCCTGTGGTGCCGGAGGTGTAGAAGAACCACAGCGGCGTATCGGCATGCACATGGGCTGTAGATGCGGGAGCGCCTGCGTTGTCATGCAGCAATTGCTCGTAGTCCTGCTCGCCCTGGCTTTCGCGAGGCCGGCCGATGGTGATCACATGCCGCAGCCGTGGCGAGGCGGCGCGCACGGCGTCCACATGGCCGGCGAAGCCCTCTTCGGCCAGCATGGCGGTGGCGCCGCTGGCGTGGCCCAGCCAAGCCACTTCGGATGGTGTAAGCCGGAAGTTGACCGGCACCCAGACGGCGCCGAGCCGGAAGGCGGCCCAGCAGCTTTCAAACAGGGCAATGCCGTTGCGAGACTGCACCAGCAGGCGGTCACCGGCCTGCATGCCCAGCGCGCGCAGGCCTTGGACCAGCGCATTGACGCGCGCATCGATCTGCACCCAGGTCCAGCGGCGGTCGCCCTGGATCAGGCCGGGCCTGTCGGGAAACAGGGCGGCCGTCTGCGACAGCAGCAGCGACAGGTTGGCTGCCTGGGGCGCGGGGGCTGCAGCGATGTCCGCAGGTGCAAGCCTGTTCATGCGGCCTCCAGCACGCTCAGGTAGTTGGCCACGGCCGCACCACCCATGTTGAAGACGGCGCCCAGCCGGGGCGCGGGCAGTTGCATGGCCCCGGCCGAGCCTGACAGCTGCATGGCCGCCATCACATGCTGGGAAACGCCTGTCGCGCCTATGGGATGGCCGCGCGACTTGAGTCCTCCCGACGGGTTGACCGGCAGCCACCCGTCGCGGCATGTGCTGCCGTCGAGGATGGCGCGCGCGCCTTGGCCATGTGGCGCCAGGCCCATGGCCTCGTATTCCAGCAGTTCGGCCATGGTGAAGCAGTCATGTGTTTCCACGAAGCCCAGGTCGGCCAGCGTGGCGCCTGCGTCGGCCAGCCCGCGCTGCCACGCCAGGGCGGCGCCTTCGAAGCGCGTGGGGTCCCGCCGCGACAGGGGCAGGAGGTCGTTGACCTGGGTGCGCGAGCGCCAGCGCACGGGCGCCACGCTGGCATTGCCGCAGGCCTGGCGCGAGATGACCAGGGCGGCCGCGCCGTCGGAGACCAGCGAGCAGTCCGAGCGCTTGAGCGGGCCTGCGACGAAGGGGTTCCTGTCCGAGGCGTGGCGGCAGAAGTCCAGGCCCAGGTCACGCCGCATGTGGGCGAAGGGGTTGTGCACGCCGTTGGCATGGTTCTTGGCCGCGATGGCTGCCAGTGCATCGCTCTGGTCGCCGAAGCGTTCGAAATAGCGGGTGGCGATCTGCCCGAACACGCCTGCGAAGCCCGCCGGTGTGGCAGCTTCCTCCTTCACGTAGGAGCAGCGCAGCAGGATCTCGGCAATTTTCTGCCCAGGCTGGGCGTTCATGATCTCGAAGCCCACCACCAGCGCGCAACGTATGCGGCCGGACTGCACGGCGTCGAGCGCAGCCCAGATGGCAGCCGAGCCGGTGGCGCAGGCGTTCTCGCTGCGCGTGGCGGGCACATGGCGCAGTTCAGGCACGGCCAGGGCCACCAGGCTGGCGCTGAAATCCTGGGGCAGAAGGCCGCCATTGAAGTGGCCGACGAAGATGCCGTCGATGTCCCGGGGCTCCAGGCCGGCGGTTTGCAGTGCCGGGTCGATGGCGTCACGCAGCAGTTGCTCGGCATCGGCTGCGGCATGCTTTCCGAAGGGCGTGTGGCCCCAGCCGATGATGCGGGGTGGGTTCATGGCGTGGCTCCTGTGGTGCGGGCGGTGTTCAGGACTGCGCGGACTGCACGGTTGCCGGTGCCTTGGCCAGCCGGCGGCGCAGCGTGGGCAGACCCACGCCTGCGGCATCGAAGCCGCCGTCGACGGCCAGCACCTGGCCGTTGATGAAGCTGGCCGTATCGCTGCACAGAAAGCCCACGGCCTCTGCCATTTCCTGTGGTGTGCCATAGCGGCCCAGCGGGATGGCGTCGTGGTAGTCGGAGCGTATGGCGACGCTGTGCACGAGCTTGGCCATCTCGGTCTCCACCGGCCCCGGTGCGATCACGTTGACGCGCACGCCCAGATTGCCCAGTTCCACCGCATGCTGGCGCGTCATGTGGATGAGGGCGGCCTTGCTCGTGCCATAGGCCACGCGCAGCGTGCTGGCCCGCAGGCCCGAGATGGAGGCGATGTTGACGATGGCTCCGCCGCTGCCGCCGTGGCCTTCGTTGCGAGCCATCCGGGCACCGAAGGCTTGCGTGCAGAGAAAGGCGCCGTCGAGGTTGGTGGCCATGACCGTGCGCCATTCCTCGAACGATGTCTCCAGCACGGGCTTGAAGACCGCCACGCCGGCGTTGTTGACCAGCGCATCCACGCGGCCCCAGCGCGCCATGACGGCGGTGGCGGCCTCGTCCACCCGCTGCGGGTCCGAGACGTCGCAATGCTGGCACAGCAGCCGGGCCGGGCAGTCCATATCCTGCGCCGTGCGCTCCAGCGTTTCACTGTCGATGTCCAGCAGCGCTACGCGCCAGCCCCGCTGTAGAAACCATTCGCCGATGGACCGGCCTATGCCGCGCGCCCCTCCAGTGACCACGGCGACGCGTGCGGGGGATGGATGGGAATCTCGTTGGTTCATGGACAGGCTCCTGGATCCGGGGTCAAGGCAGAAGGGGTTTGGGGAAGCCACTCTTCGAGGGTCAGCTCGAAGGTGATGCAGACGGGGTTGGCTCCGGCCACGAAGGGGCCGCCATGCACCTGGCCGGTGGTGTCGGCGACCACGCCGCTCAGGCAGGCACGCAGCGAGCCGTCGTCCTGGCAGCGCACCTCGCCGGCGAGGCTGACCACCTCGATGGCCGGCCCGCGCAGCAACAGGCAACCGCCGTCGGCGCGCGCCAGGCAGGCATCGACCAGGCTGCCCAGGGCGCCGCGCACGAAGGCGTTGCGAAAGCCCTGCAGCGCGCAGAGCTTTTCCACGCTCAGCACCAGATCTTCGTTGGGGGCAATGCGTGCGTAGGCGACGCGGCCCATGCGGCCTGACTCGACCATGCGGGCCTCAGCCATGGCAGACCTGCGCGGCGGCCGGACGCATCAGGGACATGCGCGTTTCAGGGTCGTAGGCGATGCGCAGTCCGAACCCGTCCAGCGAGGTCGCCAGGGCGCTGACGGGCGCATTGACGATGCGGCAGCGCTGCGTGAGCACATGGCCGCCGAGCAGGTGGCCCTGTGCGCTGGAGAAGACGGCATGGCAGTGCACAGCCGGATGCCCTGTTTCGGCGCAGCCGAGCGTGGCGTTGCCGAACAGCAGCCTGGCGGACTGCAGTGTCGCGGGCGGGCCGTAGGTGGCCACGACATGGCCGCTGCGATCGGGTGGCGCCACGCAGAAATCCAGGTCTTCGAGATCGCCTTCCAGCAAGGTCAGCGAGGCACTCTCGACGCTGGCCGATGACAGTGCGCCGACGATGGCGTCGAACAGCGTCAGCCCGGGCGCCAGGGCCAGCCGCATGTGGCGCGCAGCGGGCGCTTGCCGGTGATCCAGTCGCACGGCGCTGCAGGGGCCGGGATGTATGAGGGTGCGTGGCCTGGGCAGGCCCGCGAGGCGCTCTGGCATGTTTGTCTCCTGCTGCTGCTTTGTATTCAGCTTGTGTTGTCCTGGGCGCGGGATGGTGCGTACAGGCCTGCAGCGCAGTCTAGGGATCTGGTTCAATGCAAGGAAATTTGCAATTCATATGGATCGATTTGCGGAGGCTATGAATGGACATGCGACATCTGCGGTGCTTCGTGGCCGTGGTCGAGGAGATGCACTTCGGTCGCGCGGCCGAGCGCCTGCACCTGACCCAGCCCCCCGTGAGCCTGGCCATCAAGGAGCTGGAGGAGGAGCTGGGCGTGACGCTGCTGGAGCGCACGTCGCGGCGCATCGTGCTTACGAAAGCCGGGGAGGATGCGTTGCGCGACGCCCGTGCCGTGCTGGCCGCTGCCGACACCATGCGGCGTCGCGCACGCGAGACCTCGCAGGGGCTCATGGGCTCCATGTCCATCGGGTTCATCAGCCTGCCGGCCTACTCCTTCCTGCCGGAAACGCTGAGGCGCTTTGGCGAGGACTATCCGCAGGTCCGGCTATCGCTGCAGGAGGGCACGACCGACCAGATTGCACATGACATCGAGAGCGGGCGGCTGGATATCGGCCTGGTATTTCGCACGCCGGACCTGCCCGCGTCACTGGACTCTGTGCTGGTGCGCAGCGAGCCGCTGGTGGTGGCCTTGCCCGAGTCCCACCCGCTGGCCCGCAACCGGCGCATCGCGCTGGAGAAACTGGCCCAGGAGCGTTTCCTGGGCTTCGAGCGCCACCAGGGGCCGTTGATGTTCGATGCCATCGTCTCCACCTGCATGCGCCACGGCTTCAGCCCCCGGCTGTTCGCGGCGCGGCAGATGCACACCATCGTCAGCCTGGTCTCTGGCGGTTTGGGCGTGGCGCTGGTGCCCGCCTGTGTGCAGGCCCTGCACCGTGAAGGCGTGGTCTACCGGCCCTTGCTGGGGGAAAGGACGGCCGTGGAGACGGTCGCCGTCTGGCGGCGTGCCGATGATTCGCCGCTGGTGCGTGCGCTGCGGGGGTATCTGCCTGGATCTACAGCCACTCCTTCATCCACCCCAGCCCCTCGCTGGTAGCGTGCGCGGCCGCGCCGCGCGCGGGGCGGTATTCGCAGCCTATCCAGCCGTCGTAGCCCAGCTGGTCCAGCAGGCGGAACAGGTAGGGGTAGTTGACCTCGCCCACGTCGGGTTCGTGGCGTTCGGGCACGCCTGCGATCTGCAGGTGGCCCACGCGGCCCGTGGGCAGGTACTGGCGGATCTTCATGGCGAGGTCTCCCTCGACGATCTGGCAGTGGTAGAGGTCCATCTGGACCTGGACATTGGGTTCGGCAATGTCGGTCAGCAGGGCGTGGGCCTGGTCCTGGCGGCTCAGGAAGAAGCCGGGCATGTCGCGGCCATTGATGGGCTCCAGCAGGATGGCGATGCCGTGGGGCGCGGCCAGCCGTGCGGCGTGGCGCACGTTGGCGATGTAGGTGGCGCGCAGGGCATCGTCGCTGGCGCCTTCGGGCTTGAGGCCGGCCATCACGTGGATGCGTGGGCAGCCCAGCGCGCGGGCATAGGCAATGGCGCGTTCCATGCCCTGGGCGAATTCCGCCTCGCGCCCGGGGATGCAGGCCAGGCCGCGCTCGCCCGCGTTCCAGTCGCCGGGCGGGGCGTTGAACAGTACCTGCCGCAGGCCGTGGTCCTGCAGGCGGCGGGCCAGTTGCTCGGGCGCGAAGTCGTAGGGGAACAGGTATTCGACGGCCTGGAAGCCGTCGCGCGCGGCGGCCTCGAAGCGGTCAAGAAAATCCAGGTCGTTGTAGAGCATGGACAGGTTGGCGGCGAAGCGGGGCATGAAGGCTTTCCTGAAAACGGAGGCTGAGTGTGGCATCAGGCGCGCTGCAACGCGCCGAAGGCCTTGGTGAAGAAGTCCGTGGTGCCGAAGTTGCCGGACTTGAGCGTGAGGTGCAGCCCCTGCGGCGCCAGGGGCGAGGCGGCATGGCACCAGGGCACGCCAGGGTCGATCTGCGGCCCTATGCGCATCTGCTCGATGCCCAGCGCCTGCACGCAGGCGCCCGAGGTTTCGCCACCGGCCACGACGAGCTGGCGCACGCCCATCTCGACCAGCCCCCGGGCGATGGCGGCGATGGTCTGTTCGACCAGTGCGCCGGCCTGCTCCACGCCCAGGCGGCCCTGCACGGCCTTGACGGCCACGGATTCGGCGGTGGAGTAGATCAGCACCGGGCCGCTGGCGATGTGCTGGCGGGCCCAGGCCAGGGCCTTGCCGGCTTCGTCCTCGCCGGCGGCGATGCGCAGGGGCTCCAGCGCCAGGGCAGGGCGCCCCGAGGCGATGAAGTGCGCCACCTGTGCATTGGTGGCCACCGAGCAACTGCCCGAGACGACCGCCTGCAGGCCGGTGGCGGTTGGCAGGGCAGCGGCCTGGGCCGTGGGCTGTATGCCGAAGTTCGCGGGCAGGCCGATGGCCACGCCCGAGCCGGCCGTGACCAGGGGCATGCCGGCCAGCGCCGGGCCCAGGCGCAGCAGGTCGTCGTTGGAGACGGCATCGACCACGGCCATGCCCACGCCCTCGGCCTGGAGTGCGGCGATGCGCGCGCGGATGGCGGCTTCGCCCTGCGCGACGGCCACATGGTCGATCAGCCCCACCTTGCGCCGTGTCTGCGCCTGCAGCACGCGCACCAGGTTGGCATCGGTCATGGGGGTGAGGGGGTGGTTGCGCATGCCGCTGTCGCTGAGCAGCACATCGCCCACGAACAGGTGGCCCTTGAAGACGGTGCGCTGGTTGTCGGGGAAGGCCGGCGTAGCGATGGTGAAGCCACAGCCCAGCGCGTCCATCAGCGCATCGGTCACGGGGCCGATATTGCCCTGCGGCGTGCTGTCGAAGGTGGAGCAGTACTTGAAGTAGATCTGCGGCGCGCGGCCATTGGCGCCCTGGGCCTGCAGCCATTCGAGGGCCTGCAGCGATTGCGCAATGGCGTCGGCCGGCGCGATGGTGCGCGATTTGAGCGCGACTACGACGGCGTCCACGCCCTCGTCCACCGGGCCGGCGGGCACGCCAATGCTTTGCACCACGCGCATGCCTGCGCGCACCAGGTTGTTCGCCAGGTCGGTGGCGCCCGTGAAGTCGTCGGCTATGCAGCCCAGAAGAAGGGTCATGGGGATTCCGATGGAGCCGGAGGCAGGGTGATGCCCGGGAAGATCTTGATGACGGCGCTGTCGTCCTCGCGGCCATGGCCGGCGGTGGATGCCTGCATGAACATCTGGTGGGCCGTGGAGGCCAGGGGCAGCGGGAATTTGCTGTGGCGCGCGGTGTCCAGCACCAGGCCCAGGTCCTTGACGAAGATGTCCACGGCCGACAGCGGGGTGTAGTCGCCGGCCAGCACGTGGGCCATGCGGTTCTCGAACATCCAGCTGTTGCCGGCGCTGTGGGTGATGACCTCGTAGAGCGCGGCGGCATCGACGCCTTCGCGCAGGCCCAGGGCCATGGCCTCGGCCGCTGCGGCAATGTGCACGCCGGCCAGCAGCTGGTTGATGATCTTGACCTTGCTGCCCGCGCCCGCGCTGTCGCCCAGGCGGTAGACCTTGGCGGCCATGGCGTCGAGCACGCCTTCGCAGGCGGCATAGGCCTCGGGGCGGCCTGCCGTCATCATGGTCATCTGCCCGGACGCGGCCTTGGCCGCGCCGCCGGAGATGGGCGCGTCAATGTAGTGCACGCCCTGCGCCTGCAGCCTGGCCTCCAGCGCCACGGACCAGTTGGGGTCCACGGTGGAGCACATGATGAAGACGGAGCCGGGCTGCAGCGCGGGGGCGATGCCGCCTTCGCCGAACAGCACGGCCTCGGTCTGCCGGGCGTTGACGACCACGCTGACGATGATGCGGCAAGCGGCGGCCATGTCGGCCAGCGTGGCGCAGGCCGTGCCACCTTCGGCTGCGAAGGCGGCTGCGGCCTCGGGGCGGATGTCGTGGACATGCACGTGGTGGCCGGCGCGGCGCAGGCTTTGCGCCATGCCGGCGCCCATGGCGCCCAGGCCGATCACGCCGACGGCGCGGGGTGTGGCGGTGGTGTGGTTCATGGCTGGCGTGGGGGTGTCAGGTCATCGGCGATGTAGGCGCGCACGATGGCCGCAAAGTCCTCGTCGCCGCGCAGGCCCAGCCGGTTGGCGCGCGTGGTATCCCAGCGGCCGGGCCAGCTGCCGACGATGCGCTCGACCTTGTCGTCGGGCTGCCAGCTCACGCGGTTGGCCACTTCGTCGCCAGCCACTTCGCGCAGCGCGCGCACCATGTCGCCTGCGCTGACGGACACGCCAGGCAGGTTGATGGGGCGGCGGTCGGCGACGGCGCTGGCATCGAGTTCGCAGCCTGCGACCAGGGCCTCGACGGCGCGGCGTGGCGACAGCAGCCACAGGCGCGTGGTGGCACCCACGGGGCAGTTGGCCGCCTCGCCGTTGAGGGGCTCGCGGATGATGCCGCTGGCAAACGAGGAGGCGGCCGCATTGGGCTGGCCCGGGCGCACGCTGATCGTGGGCAGGCGCAGCACGCGGCCGTCGACAAAGCCGCGCCGCGTGTAGTCGGCCAGCAGCAGCTCGGCAATGGCTTTTTGCGTGCCGTAGGAGGACTGCGGGTTCAGGGCCGTGCCGTCCAGCACGGTGTCGGGCAGGTCGCCCCCGTAGACGGCCACCGAGCTGGTGAAGACCACGCGCGGCATGTGGCCCACGGCGCGGCAGGTCTCCAGCAGGGCGCGCGAGGCATCGAGGTTGATGCGCATGCCCAGGTCGAAGTCGGCCTCGGCCTGGCCGCTGACCACGGCGGCCAGATGGAAGATCACGGCCGTATCCTGGTCTATGGCGCCGCGCAGCATCTGCGGGTCGGCAATGTCGCCCACCAGGGAGCGCACGCGCGTGTCGTCAATGGCATGGGTGGCCACCACGTCGAGCAGGTCGATCTGGTGGATGGGCCTGCGGGCGCCGGCCAGCGTCAGCGATCCTTGTTCAAGCAGTTTGCGGGCCAGGCGCTGGCCCAGGAATCCGGCGCCGCCGGTGATCAGTACTTTCATGTGTCTTGGGGCTTGGAGCTTGAAGGATGGGAAGAAGGGCCGGTCAGCGGTTGACCATCTTTGCGGGGGTGAGCCAGACCGCGAGGGCGCCCACCACGAGCACCCCCGCCAGCACGAACATGCCAGCCTGCGTGGACTGGGTCAGGTCCTTGAGGTAGCCGATCATGTAAGGGCTGGCGAAGCCCGCGAGGTTGCCGACCGAGTTGACGATGGCAATGCCCGCCGCCGCCGCCGTGCCCGACAGGAAGGCCGTGGGCAGCGACCAGAACAGCGGCGCGCAGGTCAGCACGCCGGCTGCGGCCAGCGACAGGAAGATCAGGGAAAGAACCGTGTTGTCGGCGAAGAAGGCCGTCATCGCAAAGCCCACGGCGCCCATCAGCGCGGGCACGATCAGGTGCCAGCGGCGCTCGCGGCGCCTGTCGGCGCTGTGGCCCATCAGGTTCATCACCACGATGGCGCACAGGAAGGGGATGGCACTGAGCAGGCCGATGTTCAGCGCGCCCGTGACGCCCGTGGACTTGATCAGCGTGGGCATCCAGAAGGTCAGCCCGTACTGGCCGGCGACGAAGGCGAAGTAGATCAGGCACATCCACCAGACGCGGCGGTCGGCGAAAACGGCCTTGAGCGAATGCTTCTGGGCACCTGAGTGCTGCTGGTCCAGCTCGATCTCGCGCGCCAGCAGCTGCTTTTCGGAGGCCGTCAGCCACTTGGCGCTGGAGATGCCGTTGTCCAGATAGAAGATGGTCACCACGCCGATCACCAGGGCGGGAATCGCCTCGATCAGGAACATCCACTGCCAGCCGTGCAGGCCATGGTCGCCGTGGAAGGCCTGCATGATCCAGCCCGACAGCGGGTTGCCGAAGATGCCGGCCACGGGGATGGCCGACATGAACAGCGCCACGATCTTGGCTCGCCGGTGGGCCGGGTACCAGTAGGTCAGGTACAGGATCACGCCGGGGTAGAAGCCCGCCTCGGCCAGGCCCAGCAGAAAGCGCAGGATGTAGAAGCCCGTGGGCGTTTCCACATACATGAACATGGCCGACAGAATGCCCCAGGTGATCATGATGCGGGCGATCCAGACGCGCGCGCCCAGGCGGTGCATGAGCAGGTTGCTGGGCACCTCGAAGAGGAAGTAGCCGATGAAGAACACGCCTGCGCCCAGGCCGAACACGGTCTCGCTGAAGCCCAGGTCCTGGGACATCTGCAGCTTGGCAAAGCCCACGTTCACGCGGTCCAGGTAGGCGATCACATAGCACAGCATCAGGAACGGCACGAGGCGCCAGAACACCTTGGCGTAGGCGCGTGCCGTCTCCGGAGAGTCGGCCTGGGCAGGGTGGGCCCCGACCTGGCCGGATGCGATATCCGTTGTCGTCATTTCAAGTCTCCCTTGGGTTCGCCGCTTGATTCGCCGCTTGGTGCGCCGCTTGGTGCGCCGCCTGGCGGCTGCGCGGCTGTGGATGGGCTGGGTGGTGGAATGCGGCCGTGGGCGCCGCGGTGCAAATCAGTAGCGCGCCCCGAAGGTGGTGCGCAGCTCGTCGATGGCGGCCGCGTCCAGGGGCTGCGGCCGGGGATGGGTCATGAGCCAGAGCCTTGCGGTTTCCTCCAGCTCTTCCAGCACATGGCTGGCCTGCTCCACCGAGCGTTCCCAGACCACGGGGCCCAGGCGCTCGAACAAGGCGCCGCGCACCTGGCCGGCCAGCGCGGCCACCTCGGCGGCGGCCTGCGGATCGCCGGGCCGGCGGTAGCGGATCAGCGGGATGCGGCCCACCTTCATGACCTGGTAGGGGGTGATGGGCGGCAGCACCTCGTCCTCGCGCCAGACGCCGGACAGCGTCAGCGCCACCAGATGCGTGGAATGCGTGTGGATGACGGCACGCGCCTCGCCGTCATTGCCGTAGATGCCCCGATGCAGGACCAGGGTCTTGGAAGGCTTGGCGCCGCTGACCCACTGCCCGCCGGCATCGACCTTGGACAGCTCGGCCGGGTCGAGCCGGCCCAGGCAGGCGTCGGTGGGGGTGATCAGCCAGCCGTCATGCAGGCGGGCGCTGATGTTGCCGGCAGCGCCAACGGTGTAGCCGCGCTGGTAGAGGCTGGCGCCGGTGGCGCAGATCTGCTCGCGGATGCGGGATTCGTCGCTCATGGGTGAACGCCCAGGCAAAGGCCGGGTGTGCCTGGTGCAAAAAGAGATGTCACTGATATTGTCATCAGGTCATCATACAAATTTTGCGCAAAAACCCAAACAAGGTGAAAACCCTTGGCCATGCGCCAAGGGGTGGTTTCGGAGGTTCAGGGCTTGGCGGCCAGGATGTCGCGGGCCAGGCGTTCGCCGTCCTGCTGCCAGAAGCTGGCGTCGGCGCGGTGGATGCGGTCTATGGCGTTGCCCATGTGCGTGGCGGCGGCCTTGCGCGCGGCCTTGGGGTCGCCGGCCTCGATGGCCAGCACGATGCTGTGGTGCTCGCGTTCCACGGCCTTGCCGAAGTCCTCGCGCCGCGCCTCGTTGGCGCGCGTGATGCGCATGGCACCGCGCAGGAACTGCGACAGGTAGTCCAGCGTGCTGATCAGGAACGGGTTGCCCGAGGCCTGGGCAATGGCGCGGTGAAACGCCATGTCTTCCTCCACGCCGTCACGGCCCAGCCGCACGGCCTCGGCCAGGGCGCTCTCCGCATCGTGGATGCGCTGCATATCCTCTTCGCTGCGCCGGCGCGCCGCGAGTTCGGCCACCTCGGTCTCCAGTGCGCGGCGCACCTCGGTGATCTGGATCAGCGCATTCCTGCCAGCCGCCGGCAGGCCTTCGAAGTCCAGTGGCTCTATGCCTGCCGCCTTCACGAACACGCCGCTGCCCTGGCGCGATTCCACCAGGTTGCGCGACTTGAGCTGGGACACCGCCTCGCGCACGACGGTGCGGCTGACCTCGAGCTGCTGCACGAGCTCGGCCTCGGTCGGCAGCTTCTGCCCCGGCTGCAGGTTGCCGGCGCGGATGCGCGCCTCCAGCTGCCGGGCAACCTGGTCCGCAAGCTTGAGACCGGGCTGGATGGCAGAGAAGGAAACCGTCATGGAGGTGGGGGCTGGGGAGACACGTGTGGCAGTGATTGTCTCAGAACGGTGCGGCACTCAGGCCCTCGCGCCCGGCAGTCAAGGCCGGGGTGGATAGATCCCGTCCACCACAATGCACCACTGCATACTCAGGTAGGGGTCGCGTATGGAAAAAGGCTGACTGCCCCCTGCAACTCCTACGCTGACGTTCGCTGAATTGCCAAGAGTCACGTCGGCTGTCGCAGTTTCCCGATAGATGCCTGCATTCTGCGCCTGGGCCAGCATTCTGCCGGGAGCGGGTGTGGCATGGGTCGCTTCCTGGGTACTGGCGGGAACGCTTGAGGTGACAACGGCCGCGTGCGTATGCGCGGGCATCTGGGTCTGCGTCAGCGTCTGGGTCTCAGTGCCGCCGATCTGGCCCAGGCTGGTGGGGTACAGCCCCGGGCCGCTGCCTGTGCCCACGGGAACACGTCCTTGCAGATCGGGGAGTCTGAAGGTGATCTGGCCGTCGCCTCCATACGTCGTGCCAAGTAGCGAGAACAAAGGGGTATTTTGGCTGATTGCGAGCGTCTGGCCTGCGGCCGGCAACGTGCTTCGAGGGCAGAAGTTGCCCGCGAAGAGAAAAAGTTCACCGACGTAAGATTCTGATCCTGCGTGGGCTGAAGGCATGAAGGACGCTGACAGCGTGACGGCCAGCGCGAGAGCGGTTTTGCGCGGCAAAGAGGTTGAGTTCTGGGACATGGCGGAATCCTGGGAGGCTATAGGGGCGTAGCTTGTATCAACGGGCGAGCATGAAGCAGATGCGATCCAGCGTCTCTTTCTCCGGGTCCACCCAGCCAGGCGCCAGAGCGATGCCGGCAACGGGGTCCCCCGTTGCCGCGATGGCCACGGCCCGGCCCTTGTTGGTGCGACTGTCCAGCAGCAGGGTGTAGCTGCCCGGGGCTACGGCGGGGTTGAAGGCGATCGTGAAGGGGCCGCTCGCGCCATTGCGTGCTGCTGCATAGCCTGCACCACTGCGGATAACGGCCTTGGTGGCGTCGCCCGGATCGGGTGCAACGCAGCCGTGGCGCACTTCGGCCAGACCTGTGACACCACCCATGCCCGTCGGTCCCATGGGACCCTGCGGGCCCACCGAGCCTTGGAGGCCGTTGCATACATAGCTGGTGCTGGTGATCTCTGCTGCATCCAGTACGCCGTTGCGGTTGGTATCCAGGCCCTGGCTGATGCGCTGACCGCCCGTGGCGCAGGTGGCGCCAGCAGCTTCTACCTGGGTCACCATCAGGGATTCCCGGCCATCGGTGCCCGCCGCGCCGACCGCTCCCGGGCTACCTGGCGCGCCTGCCGCGCCTGTAGTGCCGGCAGGTCCGGTGGCACCGGCAGGGCCGGTAGCGCCCGTGGCTCCCGTAGCGCCGGCCGGTCCGGTGGCACCGACGGAGCCCGTGGCTCCGGCAGCGCCTGCCGGCCCCGTTACTCCGGCAAGCCCTGTGGCGCCGGTGGGCCCCACAGAGCCTGTGGCACCGGCGGGGCCTGTGGCGCCGGTAGCACCTGCCGGTCCTGTAGCGCCGGTAGGGCCTGCGTCGCCTCTGGGTCCTTGCGCGCCCTGCGTGGAGGCGGGATCGCAACGGCCCAGACTGCCGCTGGCGTCATGGCATACGTGGCTGGTGGATGTGGCGGGTGTGCCTGGCAGCCCGGGCAGTTGCACCTCTCCCGTGGGCTGTACGCGCAGCGCCGGGGTGTTGGGTGTGGAGTAGATGATCACGCCGCCACCCGCGGGGGGCGTGAGGCTGATGTCCGCCGCCCCGGCAGGACCGGTAAGCAGGGCGAGGACGGCGGTGGTGGCAAGGGCCACCGGACCGGCCGAAGTGGGGGGCAGTGGCCGACGGACAAAAAGAGGGGAAGGCATTTGACGGATGGCTCCTGTCGGCTAGGCCTCCGGCAGGGGCGCGGTACTTGGCGGCGCTGCCAGGGCTGTCCGGGTGTGCGAGGTGACCTGGCCTGATGTTGCGCAGGTCCAGGGCAAGGTAATGGGTAAGGTGGCTGGATTGGTACCGATTCTGCGAAATTGTGGATTTTTGCAAAATCACTGAAACTTGGTAAATTGAAATTGACTATTTGCCAGGACTGTGGTTTTCCAGTGCAGCCTGGCAATGGTCCGTTGCTGCTTGCATGGGCGCAATGCAGGTTTGCTGCTGTTGCAAGCCGCGTCTGCAGGATTCTTGCGGGCCTGCGCGGCGCGCGATACTTGCGCTTTTGCCATCTGCCTTACCGGGCCGAGCCCTTTTTCCATGCGAACCCCCACTACCGACTCTGCGGCCGCCGTGCCCGCCATCGCCTCGCTGGCCGATGCCGCCTTCACCCAGCGCGTGCAGCACGCCATAGACCACAAGACCAAGCCGCTGGGCGCGCTGGGGCGGCTGGAGCAGCTGGCGCTGCGCATTGCCTGCATCCTGGGTCAGGACAGGCCGGTGCTGCAGCAGCCGCAGATGCTGGTGTTTGCGGCCGACCACGGGCTGGCGGCGCGTGGCGTGTCGGCCTATCCGGTGGATGTGACCTGGCAGATGGTCGAGAACTTCATGGCCGGCGGCGCCGCCGTCAGCGTGCTGGCGCGCCAGCATGGGCTGGCGCTGAACGTGGTGGACTGCGGCGTGGCACGCGACTTTCCCGCGCGCGAGCAGGACCCTGACGACAAGCTTCCCCAGCCCGGCCAGCCGCGCCTGTGGCGCCGCAAGCTGGGCTACGGCACGCGCGACTGCAGCCAGGGCCCGGCCATGACGGCCACCGAATGCGCCATGGCCCTGCGCAACGGCGCGGCCCTGGTGCGCCAGTTGCCGGGCAATGCGCTGCTGCTGGGCGAGATGGGCATTGGCAATACCTCCAGCGCATCCTTGCTGCTGGCGCGGCTGTGCGGCGAGCCCTTGGCCGAGGTCACGGGTGCGGGCACCGGCCTGGATGCAGCCGGGCTGGCGCGCAAGATCGGGGTGCTGCAGGAGGTGCTGCAGCTGCACGCGCAGGCCACGGAACCACTGGACGCGCTGGCGGCCATGGGCGGCTTCGAGGTTGCCACCATGGTGGGCGCCGTGCTGCAGGCCGCCGCCGAGCGGCGCGTCATCGTGGTCGATGGCTTCATCACCACGGCCGCCGTGCTGGTGGCCAGCCGCCTGCAGCCGGCCGTGCTGGAGCGCTGCGTTTTCTCGCACCGCTCGGGCGAGCCCGGCCATGTGCGCATGCTGGCCCACCTGGGTGCCGAGCCGCTGCTGGACTGGCAACTGCGCCTGGGCGAAGGCTCGGGCGCGGCCCTGGCCTGGCCGCTGCTGGTGTCGGCCTGCGCCATGCTGGGCGAGATGGCCAGCTTTGCGCAGGCCGGGGTGAGCACGCGCTCGGAACAGGCATAGCCGCTGGAGCCGCGGCGCGGCTAGCGCGGTAACGCAGCTGCCGCCAGCTTGCCCAGCCGCCTGACCAGCGCGCCGAAGCGCGCGGCATCGGTGTTGCCATAGCCGATCACCAGGCCGTTGTCCTGGGGCAGCGGTGCCAGGGCGAAGGACGACAGGGCGCCCGGGTTCATGCCGGCGCGGCGCGCCTGCTCCACGATGGCGCGGTCGGACAGGTCCGGCGGCAGCCGCACGGTCAAATGCAGGCCGCCGTGGCCACCCAGTACCTCATGCTCCACGCCCAGTTGCGTGGCCAGTGCCTCGCGCAGGGCTACCTGGCGCTCGCGGTACAGGCGCCGCATGCGGCCCAGGTGGCGCGAGAACTGACCGCTGTCCATGAAGTCCGCCATGGCCAGCTGCTCCAGGCGGTGGCCGCCGCGCAGCATCTCCTGCACGGCGGATGCCGCGCTGGTGGCCAGGGCCTGCGGCAGCACCACAAAGCCCAGGCGCAGTGCCGGGAACATGGTCTTGCTGAAGGTGCCCACATAGAGCACGGGCGCGTCCGGCACCTGGCCCTGCATGGCGGCGATGGGCGTGCCCTGGTGGCGGAATTCGCTGTCGTAGTCGTCCTCGATGATCCAGGCCCCCGCGCGGCGCGCGCGCTCCAGCAAGTCCAGCCGGCGCGCCACCGACAGCACGGCGCCCGTGGGATATTGGTGCGAGGGCGTGATCTGGATCAGCCGTGGAGGATGGCTGTCCCACAGGCCGGGGGCGATGGCTGCGCCATCGGCATCCACGCGCAGTGTGCTGACGCACAGGTCTCCCCCCGCAAAGGCCGACTTGGCGCCCCGGTAGCCGGGCTCCTCCAGCCAGGCATGGTCACCCGGGTTGGTGAGCAGTTGCACGCACAGGTCCAGCGCACCCTGGGCGCCTTCGGTGACGATGATGCGCGAGGCATCGCAGCGCACGCCGCGCGAGATGCGCAGGTGCTGCGCAATGGCCTGGCGCAGTGCGGGCTCGCCCGCAGGGTCGCCATAGTCCAGCGTGGCGCTGGCGGGAAGGCGCAATGCGCGGTCCTGCGATCGGCGCCAGGCGGGCAGGGGGAACCTGTCCAGGGCGGGCGTGCCCGGCGTCAGGGGCAGGCTGCGGTCCAAGGCGTGGCGTGTGGGCGCGATGCGGTCCAGGCGCCGTGCCGTGCGGGGTGCGCAGGGGGGCGGGGCGGCGGCCTCGGCGGCTGCCATGGAATGGGTGGACACAGCCGCCACGCGCGTGCCCTGCCGGTCGGCGACCACATAGCCTTCGGCCGCCAGTTGCTCGTAGGCGATGAGCACGGTGTTGCGCGAGACTCCCAGATCCTCCGCCAGCGAGCGCGAGGCCGGCAGGCGGTCACCGGCCGGCAGCCGGCCCGCCAGGATGGCCTGCTTCAGGCGCTGGATCAGCTGGTGCTGGCGGGGAGCCGCTCCAGGGCCGGATTGCAAGGGACTGGTCAGCAGGTCGGGGGCGTGCATGCAATGGAGAGCGTGGCACCATGAAATAAGGGGGATATGGCGCTTTCAATGATGCCACGCGGGCGCTATCGTGGCCCTGCCAAATGACCTGACCAGGAATCTCCCATGCCCCCCGCACTCAACGCCCACTCCCAACCCGTAGGCCACGACCTTCCCAACTGGACCCCGCGCCAGCGCCCGCCGCGCACGCCCATGCAAGGCCGCTACTGCCGGCTGGAGCCGCTGTCCGCCGCGCGCCATGCAGCCGATCTGTTCGATGCCTTCAGCCAGGCGCCGGACGCCAGCGACTGGACATACATGTCGGTAGGCCCCTTCGCGGATGCCCAGGCCTATCTGCGCTTTGCCGAGGCCGCCCAGGCCAGCGATGACCCGCTGCACCACGCCGTCATCGACCTGGCCACGGGCCGTGCCATCGGCTCGCTGGCGCTGATGCGCGTGGACACGGCCAGCGGCGTGATGGAAGTGGGCTTTGTCTGCTACTCGCGCCAGCTCAAGCGCACGCGTGCGGCCACCGAGGCGCAGTTCCTGCTGATGCAGCGCGCCTTCGACGAGCTGGGCTACCGCCGCTACGAGTGGAAGTGCGACAGCCTGAATGCGCCGTCGCGTGCCGCAGCGGCGCGCCTGGGCTTCCGGTTCGAGGGGGTGTTCCGCCAGGCCGTGGTCTACAAGGGCCGCAGCCGCGACACGGCCTGGTTCTCCATCATCGACAGCGAATGGCCGGCGCTGCGCGCGGCCTACCAGCGCTGGCTGGAGCCGGCCAACTTCGATGCGGGCGGCGGGCAGGTTCTTTCGCTGTCCAGCCTGATGGAGCCGGGAGCGCAGCCGGCTCAGGAGCCTGCCGGCGTGGCGTAGTAGGCCTGCAGCACCTCGATCAGGGCCTGCGCATGGCGCGGCAGCCGGCCCTGGTCGCGCACGAGGATGCGGCGCTCGCGCACGCTCCAGGCATCGGTCAGCTCGATCAGTGCCAGCCGCATGCTGTCGCTGTTGCGCCGTGCGGCGCTCTCGGGAACGATGCCGATTCCCACGCCGGCGCCGATCATGCGGCACATGGCGTCGAAGCTGGACAGCTGTATGCGCAGCTTCATGGGCTTGCCCAGGCGCTCGGTCACACCTGCCAGAAATGTCTGCAGCGTGCTGCCCTGCTGCATGCCGATGGCGTCCTCGTCCAGCGTCTCGGCAAACGCAATGCGCTTGCGCCGCGCAAATCGGTGGCCGCGCGGCGTGGCCAGCACCAGCCGGTCGGTGCTGAAGTGGATGGTCTGCAGGCCCAGCGTGTCCACCTGGCCGGCCACGATGCCCAGGTCGGCCCGGCCATCGAGCACGCCGCGCGCGATCTCGGCGTTGGGCCGCTCCTGCAGGTCCACATTCACGCGCGGGTGGTCGGCAAGAAAGGCCGGCAGTATCTCGGGCAGGAAATCGGTCACGGCCGTGGTGTTGGCAAACACCCGCACATGGCCGCGCAGGCCGGCGCCGTACTCCTGCAGGTCGTGGCGCAGCTGCTCGGACTGCAGCAGCATGCCGCGCGCGTGGTGCAGGAAGGCTTCGCCGGCCGGCGTGGGCCGCACGCCTCGCGCCTCGCGGTACAGCAGGGGCATGCCCGCCTGCTCCTCCAGCGCCTTGATACGCAGGCTGGCTGCGGCCAGGGACAGGTGCTGCCTTTGCGAGGCGCGCGTGAGGCTGCCCAGTTCGGCGGCATGCACGAACAGGCGCAGATCCGTCAGGTCGAAATGCATGAGGGGCATGAAGGGCGAAGAGGGCATGGGCGGGGTCAAGGCTTTGTCAATTTCGAAGGCCGGGTCAGGAAATGCGCGATTGTGCGCTGGCCCGGCACGGGCAACCATGCGGGCTTGCGACAAGAACAAATGGAGACATGACCATGCCGGATTCTTCCTTTCCCCTGCCGTCGAGCCTTTTGCGCCGCCGAAGCCTGGTGGCCGCCGCACTCGCCTTGCCCCTGCTGGCCCATGCCCAGGCCTGGCCCGCGCGGCCCATCGTGATGATCGTCCCGCAGGCGCCGGGCGGCACCAACGACATCGTGGGCCGGCTGGTCAGCCAGAAGCTGGCCGAGGTGCTGGGCGCCAGCGTGGTGGTCGAGAACCGGCCCGGTGCGGGCGGCAACATCGGCACCCAGGCCGTGGCCAAGGCGCCGCGCGACGGACATACCCTGCTGATGACCATCAGCAGCAGCCAGGCCATCAACCCCGCGCTGTACCGCAAACCGGGTTTCGATCCGGTGAAGGACTTCCGGCCCATCGGCCTGATCGGCTCCGTGCCCAATGTGCTGCTGGCCCATCCCGGCTTTGCGGCCAAATCCGTGCCCGAGCTGATCTCCATGGCCCGGGGCCGGCCCGACGAGTTCCGCTATGCCTCGGCCGGCAACGGCACGCTCAACCATCTGCTGGGCGAGATGCTCAACAGCATGGCGGGCATCCAGCTGCAGCATGTGCCCTACAAGGGCGTGGCGCCCGCGCTCAACGATGTGCTGGGCGGGCAGGTACCGCTGCTGTTCGGCAGCCTGCCGTCAACGCTGCCCCATATCCAGGCCGGCCGGCTGCGCGCGCTGGCCGTGAGCGGCGCGGCGCGATCGCCGCTGCTGCCTGATGTACCCACCATTGGCGAAACGGTGCCCGGCTACAACGGCACGCTGTGGGTAGGGCTGTTTGCTCCTGAAGGCGTGCCCGCGCCGGTGCTGGCGCAGTTGCAGGACGGCATGGCCCGCGCGCTGGCGGCCGGCGATCTGCGCGGCAAGCTCGAAGCCTCGGGCGTGGAGCTGGCCGGGCCGGCGGACAGGCCCGTGCCACCCGCCCAGATGGCGGCCCTGCTGCGCGAGGACATCGCCAAGTGGGCGCGCATTGTGAAGGACTCCGGCGCCTCGCTGGACTGAGCCCCGGCCCTTTCAGCCCTGCGGCTCCATGGCCAGCGCGAACAGCTCGCTGCGAAAGTGGATGCCCAGCCGTGCAAAGGCGCGGTTGCGGTAGGTCTTGACGGTGGGCAGGCTCAGGCACAGGTCGCAGGCAATGCCCTCATGCGTCATGCCCTGCAGCAAACGGGCGCAGACATCGAGTTCGCGCGGCGTAAGGCCGGGCTGTGCCTGCAGCAGGCGCATGCGCAGGGCGGGCAATGTCTGGCGCTGTCTGGGCTGGAGGGCTGGGGACGCCGATGCCGCAGCCACGGCGGGCTGCGCCTGCGTCAGCGCAATGTGCTTGTGCGCCAGGGCCAGCAGCACGGGCGCCATGCTCTCGAAGCAGCCGATCTGCGCATCGCCCAGCGCCCTCTGGTGCTGGTGGCGGTAGAAGTTGACGGCAAACACACCGCCGTCGTCCTGGTGCTCGACGATGGATACGCGCTCGGCCATGCCGTGCGCGTCGTAGACCAGGGCGCGGTGCTCGCCTTCCACCTCCTGGGCCGTGATGTGGCACAGCGCCGTGCTGCGTGCCGGCGCTGTGCCGCCGTGCTTCCACGTGCTGTCGCGCAGATGGGGGCCTGAGAGATAGGCGCGCCAGCACTCGCGTGTGGTGTCGCGCGCCTCGCTGCTGGCCGACAGGAACAGCTGCGGCCGGCTGCGCTGCCCCGTGCGGTAGACCGACCAGGAGGCGACAGGCAGCAGCGCGTTCATGGCCTGCAGCACCTGCAGGGCGAAGCCCGGCCCACCCAGGCTGGACACCATCTGGCCCAGCGCATGGCTGGACGCCTGGCCGGGCAAGGCGCTGGCGTCAAGGGCGGGGGAGGGGCAGGTCCAGTGTCTCAAGGGATGGCAGGGGCAGGCAGGGCGCTGTCATCTTCCGGGATGACGGCCTGCCCGGGCAATGGTGCTTATGCTAGGTCCCGATCCCATTCACCGGAGCCCCAGAACCATGCCAGATGACGTGCCGCAGCTTGCGGCCTTGCCCGATCCGCGCTTTCGCTTCTTCGCCGACCTGAGCGTGCAGGTGGGCCCGCCGCAGGAGGTCGGTGCCACGGCGCACGGCGGGCGCCGGCTGATCCCCATCCTGGGCGGCACGGCCCGGGGCGACGGCTGGAGCGCGCGCGTGCTGCCCGGAGGCGCGGACTTCCAGCGCATCGTGCACGGCGGGCTGGCCGAACTCGACGCGCGCTATGTGCTGGAGACCGATGCCGGCGACCTGATCTATGTCTGCAACCAGGCCCTGCGCAGCGGCGACCCGGCGCACATGGCCAAGCTGGCACGTGGCGAGCCCGTGGACCCTGCACATATCTACTTCCGCTGCGCGCCCCGCATGGAGACGGCCAGCCGTGCGCTGGCCTGGATCAACGAGCGCCTGTTCTTCGGCACCGGCGCGCGCCATCCCGATCGCGTGCAGATGCGCTTTCACGAACTGCTCTGAGGGGGCCTTCCCCGCTTCGATACCTACAACACAGGAGACACAACACATGAACAACCCTGCATCCAAGGCGCGCCGCGCCGCCGTGGCCTGCACTCTTGCCGCTGTGCTGGCCACCGGCCTGGCTCCCTGGGCCGCGGCCAGCGCCCAGCCTGCTTTTCCGAGCAAGCCCGTGCGCCTGCTCGTCGGCTTTCCTGCGGGAACGGGGCCGGACATCGTGGCACGCCTGCTTGCGCAAAAGCTGTCCGAGCAATGGGACAACCTGGGCGTGGTCGTGGACAACAAGCCGGGCGCTGGCGGCCTCATCGCCGCCAGCGAGGCGGCACGCGCCGTGCCTGACGGCTACACGCTGATGCTGGGCGAGACCGGCCAGCTCAGCATTGCGCCCAACACCTACCAGCGCCTGCCCTACGATCCGCAAAAGGACTTTGCGCCCGTCAGCCAGGTCGTCACCTCCGACTTCGTGCTGCTGGTCAATCCGCAGAAAGTGCCGGCCCGCAATGTGCCCGATTTCGTGGCCTGGGCGCGCCAGCGCAAGGAGCTGTTCATCGCCACCTTCGGCGCCGGCACGCCAGGCCACTTCGGCGCCTTCATGTTCGGCAATGCCGTGCAGCTCAAGCCCGAGCCCGTGCACTACAAGAACACCAACGATGCCCTGGGCGGCCTGTTCAGCGGCGACGTGCAGGCCGTCTTTGCCACGGCGGCCCTGGCCGCGCCCCAGGTCAAGGCCGGCAAGCTCACGGCCCTGGGCAGCACGGGCGCCACGCGCACCCAGTCCATGCCCGATCTGCCGACCATCCGGGAGCAGGGCTATCCGTCGCTGGAGTTCAATTCCTGGTTCGGCGTGGTCGCGCCCGCCAAGACACCGCCCGAGATCGTGGCCAGGCTGCAGGCCGACATCGTGCGCGCCCTGCAGCAGCCCGACAGCCGCAGCCGGCTGGAAGAGGCCGGTTTCCGCGTGACGGGCACCACGGGCGGCGAACTCGCCCGCATCATGCGCGCCGACACTGTCACCTGGGGCAAGGCCGTGGCGGCCACGGGCTTCAAGGCCGATTGAAGCTCAGCGCTTGCCCGCAGCCGGCGCAGGCGTCTTGGGCGAGTAGTCGCAGTACGGCGCCACCACGCACTCCCAGCAGCGCGGCTTGCGGGCCTGGCAGACATAGCGGCCCAGCAGGATGAGCCAATGGTGCGAGTCCACGGCATAGGCCGGCGGCACGCGCTTCATGAGCTGCATTTCCACCGCCAGCGGCGTCTTGCCCGGCGCCAGGCCCGTGCGGTTGCCCACGCGGAAGATGTGCGTGTCCACGGCCATGGTGGGCTGGCCAAAGGCGACGTTGAGCACCACGTTGGCCGTCTTGCGGCCCACCCCGGGCAGGGCTTCCAGTTCCTCGCGCGTGCGCGGCACCTGGCCGCCGTGGCGCTCGACCAGGATCTGGCAGGTCTGCATCAGGTGTTTGGCCTTGCTGCGGTACAGGCCGATGGTCTTGATGTAGCCCTCCAGCCCTTCAAGTCCCAGGTCCAGGATGGCCTGGGGCGTATTGGCCACGGGAAACAGCTTGCGCGTGGCCTTGTTCACGCCCACGTCCGTGGCCTGGGCCGAGAGCAGCACGGCAGACAGCAGCTCGAACACGTTGGTGTATTCCAGCTCGGTCTGGGGCGAGGGGTTGGCGGCCTTGAGTGTGGCGAAGAAGGGTTCGATGCTGGTGGTTTTCATTGTGGGAAGCGCGTGTCCATCGATGTGGCGAGCATTGTCGTGCAAGTGTGATTTCTAGGACTGTTCTGGTTTTTGATGTCTGCGAGGGCCAGATCGTCTGGTTATGCCGTTGCGGCGTTGACGTGCTGGGGCCGCATGGCAATAGTGGGCCGGATCGATTCCGCCGACACCACACATACAGACAACACGCCACCAGGAGGGGGCGACCGCATGGCCACTCGCAAGATATCCGTTTCTCCCGCGATCGCGGCGGCGCAGACCCTGCTGGGTGATGTCCGCGACCTGATCGAGGCCGCGCGGCTTCGGGTGGCTTCCACCATCAACAGCGAAATGACCCTGCTGTACTGGCATATCGGCCAGCACATCCATGACTGCGAATCCGAGGTGCGGCAGGCCGGCTGCAGCGACAAGGTCCTGCCCTCCCTGGCCGGGCATCTGGTCCAGGGCTATGGCGGCAGTTTCTCGGAAAAGAACCTGTGGCGCATGGTGCAGTTCTCCACCACCTTTCCTGATGAGCCCCTGGTCATCTCGCCCACGCGGCAGTTGAGCTGGGCGCATTTCATCGCGCTGATTCCGCTCAAGGACGCCCTGCAGCGCGAGTACTACGCCAGCATGGCGAGCATTGAGCGCTGGAGCGCCCGCACGCTGCGCAGCCGCATCGATTCCCGGCTGTACGAGCGCACCGTGCTGTCCTTCGATGCGGACACGCTGGTCGCGCAGGAGCCCACGCAGCGAGCCACCGAGCGCATGTCGCCAGCGCTGTTCATGCGAGACCCCTACATCCTCGACTTCCTGGGGCTGCACGATGCCTGGCAGGAGGGCGACCTGCAGGCGGCCGTCATCCGCGAGATGGAAGCCTTTTTCCTGAAGTCGGGCATGGGCTTCAGCCTGGTGGCGCGACAAAGGCACATGCAGATGGATGACCAGGATTTCCAGCTTGACCTGCTGTTCTACCACCGCAGGCTGCGGCGGCTGGTGGCGGTGGAGCTGAAGGTGGGCGAATTCGCGGCCGAGGACAAGGATCGGATGGAGCACTACCTGCGCTGGCTGGATCGGCATGAGCATGAGCCGGGCGAGGATGCGCCGCTGGGCATCATGCTGTGCTCGGGCAACAGCTCGGAGCAGATCGAGCTGCTGGAGCTGGGCCGCGGCGGCGTCCAGATGGCCGAGTATCTGCCCGGCCTGCCTGCTCGCCATGTGCTGGCCCAGCGGCTGCGGGAGGCCACGCGCCGGGCGCAGTGGCACTGGGCACAGTGCCACCTGGAAGTCGGGCAGGGCTGAGCACGGGCGCTGGCCTGCAGTCCATCCCTTCCGTCTTTCTCTGCTTCTTCTACTTCGTCTTCTTACCCGGGAGGCAGCAGCTCCCGCAGATGCTCCACGAAGGCCCGCACTCCCTTGGACAGCGTGCGGCCTGCCAGCGTCTGCAGCTCGATGGCGCGTGCATTCATGCCGCGTTCGCGTATGGGCACCGCATGCAGTTCGCCACGGCGCACACGCTCGCGCATGGTGACCTCACCACCCAATGACAGGCCGCCGCCATGCAGCACGAAGTGCACCAGGGTCTCGAACTGGCCGCTGACCAGGGCAGGCTCGAACACCAGGCGCCGGTGGCTGCAGGCAATGTCGAACAGCTGGCGCGCGGTGTTGGCGTCCTCGGGCAGGGCAATGGCATGGGGATGCATCTGGGCCAGGGTGATGCTGGCATGCCGGGCCAGTGCGTGGTCGGGCCGCATGATGGCGACCACGGGCGAGACCTGGCGGTGCCAGACCTCGATATCGCGTGCCGCCGCACGGCTGTAGGTCAGGCCGACATCGGCCTCGCCGCCCAGCACGGCCTGGGTCACGGCGGCAGGTGCTTCCACGCGCAGGTGGAACTGCATGCCCGGGTACTGTTCACGAAACAGCGCCATGGCGCGCGGCAGGAATTCGATGGCAAAGCCGCCCGAGCTGCACACGCGCACCACGCCCCGGCGCAGGCCCTGCAGGGCCTCGATATCCGAGACCACGCGGTCGGCCTCCAGCGCACCGCGGCGCGCGTGGGCGGCCAGCAGCTCGCCTGCCGGGCTGGGCGCCATGCCGCGCGGGCGGCGCTCGAACAGCGGCACGCCCAGCATCTCTTCCAGACCGGCGACCTGGCGGCTCACGGCCGAGGGCGAGACGTTGAGCCGCGCGGCGGCATCGCTGACCGAGCCGCTGCGCACCACTTCGAGAAAGTAGCGCAGGGCCGTGTCCTGAAGGCGGTTGGAAAGCATGTGGCTCCCATTTATGGTTTGCGGAAAACGCAACGATAAGCCGAGAAAATGGCGATTGTCGAAATATTTGCGCCTGCTTATGCTGACTTCGTTCTGTCACAAAAACGAGGAAATCCATGGAGTCAAGCGCAAGCGCCGCTGCGCTGCAGCCGGGTCTGGCCACCGGGGGCGGTGCCGTGGTGGAGATGTCGGCCGTCGCGCTGTCCAAGGCCATCCACGGCCGCGAGCTGTCCTGCCTGGAAGTGCTGGATGCCTACTGCGCCCAGATCGACCGGCTCAACCCCGTGGTCAACGCGCTGGTGGCTCCGCTGGACCGGGACTGGCTGCGCGGCCGCTCCCGCGAGCTGGATACGCTGCTGGCGCGCGGCCAGAGCCTGGGGCCGCTGCACGGCTTTCCGCAGGCGCCCAAGGACATCATGCCGGCCGCAGGCATGGTCACGACCAAGGGATCGCCGATCTTCGCGAACCAGCTTTCGCAGGCCGATTGCGTGGTGTTCGAGCGCATGCGCGCAGGCGGTGCGCTCTTCGTGGCACGCAGCAATTCGCCCGAGTTCGGCCTGGGCGGGCATACCTACAACCCGGTCTACGGGACCACGCGCAATGCCTTCGATCCTTCGCGATCGGCAGGCGGCAGCAGCGGCGGGGCGGGCGTGGCCGTGGCGCTGCGCATGCTGCCCGTGGCCGATGGCTCGGACATGATGGGCTCGCTGCGCACGCCGGCCGCCTTCAACCATGTCTACGGACTGCGCACCTCGGTGGGCTGCGTGCCGCATGGCCCCTCGGAAGAGGTGTTCTTCCAGCAGTTCAGCGTCGCCGGCCCCATGGCGCGCGACATCCCCGACCTGGCCCTGCTGCTGTCCGTGCAGGCAGGCTTTGATGCGCGCCTGCCGCTGACCCGCCGCAGCGAGCCGCCCAAAGACTGGACCGCACAGCTGCAGCGCGACTGCAAGGGCCTGCGCATCGGCTGGCTGGGGGACCTGGGCGGGCACCTGCCCACCGAGCCTGGCCTGCTGCAGACCTGCCGGGCGGCGCTGCGGCATTTCACGGCCGCAGGCTGCACGGTGGAGGAGGCCGTGCCGCAGTTCGATTTCGAGCGCCTGTGGCGCGCCTGGATCGACCTGCGCAGCTTCAGCGTGGCCGGCGCCAACGCCGCCTTGTACAACGATCCGGCCAAACGCGCCCTGCTCAAGCCCGAGGCCGTCTGGGAAATCGAGCGCGGCCTGGCGCTGCCGGCCATGGCCGTCTATGACGCGGCGCGCGTGCGCTCGGCCTGGTATGAAACATTGCGCCGCCTGTTCGACAGCTACGACTTTCTGGTGCTGCCTTCCGCCCAGGTCTTTCCCTTCGACGCAGCGCTGGACTGGCCTCACGCCGTGGACGGCCGCGAGATGGACACCTACCACCGCTGGATGCAGACCGTGGTGCCTGCCACCATGGCCGGCCTTCCGGCCCTGGCCGCGCCTGCGGGCTTCGGGCCGCAGGGCTTGCCTGCCGGGCTGCAGATCATCGGCCCGGCGCAGGCCGACCTGGCCGTGCTGCAGATCGGCCATGCCTATGACCAGGCCAGCGGCTTGTCGCGCGTGCGCAGCCCGCTGCTCGACTGAAGACTGACGACTGAATTGCCGCATTGAGCTGTTCCCAGGTTCCCGTTCCCTCGTTCCCCAGGAGATCCGTGCCATGGCCTTGTCCCGTTCCCGTTTTCTGTCGTGCCTGATGGCCGGCGCCGCTACGCTTGCCTTGCCCTTGGCGCATGCCCAGGCCCAGTCCTACCCGGATCGCCCGATCAAGCTGGTCGTGCCCTTTGCGCCCGGCGGCGCCACCGACATCCTGGGCCGCCTGCTGGCCACATCGCTGGGAGAGCGCCTGGGCCAGCCCGTGGTGGTGGAAAACCGTCCCGGCGCGGGCACCGTGGTGGCGGGCGCGCTGGTGGCCAAGGCGCCGCCCGATGGCTACACGCTGCTGCTGGGCGCCAGCACCACGCTGACGCTGAACCCCGTGATCCGCAACCCGCTGCCCTACGATCCGCTGCGCAGCTTCACGCCGCTGGGCTTGGTGGCCGACATGGGGCTGGTGCTGGTGGCGCACAACGAAACGCCTGCACGCACCCTGCCTGAACTCGTGGCCCTGGCCAAGGCCGATCCGGACAAGCTGTCCTACGGCTCCTTCGGCACGGGGTCGTCGGTGCACTTCGGTGGCGAAATGCTCAAGACCGCCACGGGCATGCGCATGGTGCATGTGCCCTTCAACGGCAGCTCGCCCAGCCTGACCGCGCTGATGGGCGGCCAGGTGCAGGTGGCCGTGGACACGGTGGTGGCCACCACGCCGCTGATCAAGGCCGGCAAGATCCGTCCCATCGCAGCCCTGGGCCCGCAGCGCCTGGCCCTGCTGCCCCAGGTGCCCACCGTGGCCGAAAGCGGCTACCCCGGCTTTGCCATGGACACCTGGTTTGCCTTCCTCGCCCCGGCCGGCCTGCCCGCTCCCATCCAGAAGAAGCTGGAAAAGGCGCTGGCTGACACCATGGCCGAGCCGGCCATGAAGAAGAAGCTGGTGGACATCGGCCTGTCGCCCGCATGGGGTCCGGGCAGCGCGCTGCAGGAGCGCATCGAGCGCGAACTGCCGCAGATGCGCGCCGTGGCCGCCAGGGCCGACATCAAGGTGGATTGAACGCAGCTGCCTTCCGGGAGAGAGGGGGCAGAGATGGCGTCGTCCCCCTTGGGGGGCGCCGTGCAACGGGAAGGCGCGAAGCGACTCAGGGGACTTCTAATCGTGCAGGAAAGCTGCGGCAGGATTGGCGACAATGCAGGCTTCGCCTTTTCATCGCATCGACAACGAGAATCCTGCCCATGCAATTCGCCGACCGTCTGAACAACGTAGAAACCTCCGCCATCCGCGAGCTGTTCAAGCTGCTGGGCAAGCCCGGCATCATCAGCTTCGCGGGTGGTTTCCCGGACAGCGCCATGTTCGACGTGGCCGGCATCAGCGCCGCCTCCCAGGCAGCGCTGCAGCAGGAGCCGGGCGCCGCGCTGCAGTACGGCGCCACCGAGGGCTACCAGCCGCTGCGCGAGCAGATCGCCGCCTTCATGGCCGGCAAGGGCGTGCGTGAGCTGGCCCCCGAGCAGCTGGTGGTCACCACGGGCAGCCAGCAGGCGCTGGACCTGCTGGGCAAGACCATGATCAACCCCGGCGACAAGGTCATCGTGGAAGGCCCGACCTTCCTGGCCACCATCCAGTGCTTTCGCCTGTACGGCGCGCAAGTCATCAGCGCGCCCATCGATGCCGAAGGCGCCCAGGTCGATGCGCTGGAAAAGCTCATTGCCGAGCACCGCCCCAAGCTGGTCTACCTGATTCCCACCTTCGGCAATCCCAGCGGCGCCATGCTGAGCCTGGATCGCCGCAAGAAGGTGCTGGAGCTGGCCGTCAAGTACCAGACCCTGGTGGTGGAAGACGATCCCTACGGCGACCTGTATTTTGGCGAGGCGCCACCTCCCAGCCTGCTGGCCCTGTCCAGCCAGGTGCCCGGCAGCCGCGATTGGCTGGCGCACTGCGGCTCGCTGAGCAAGGTGCTCAGCCCCGGCCTGCGCATCGGCTGGCTGGTGGCCCCGCCCGAGCTGCTGGCCCGCGCCGTGATGTGCAAGCAGTTCAGCGACGCCCACACCAGCACCTTTGCCCAGGCCACGGCCGCGCAGTACCTGAAGTCCGGCGCCATGCCCGCCACGCTGGCCCATGTGCGCGAGGTCTATGCGCGCCGCGCCAAGGCCATGGGCGATGCGCTGCGCGAGCACCTCGGCGATGCCGTGGAATTCCTGCAGCCCCAGGGCGGCCTGTTCCTGTGGGTGCGCCTGACCGGCAAGGGCGGCGCGCTGGCCGATGCCGGCGAGCTGGCCAAGCGGGCCATCGCCCAGGGCGTGGCCTTTGTGCCGGGCGCGCCGTTCTTCGCGCAAAACCCCGATGCCACCAGCTTCCGCCTCTCGTTCGCCACGGCCGACGAGGACAAGATCCGCGAAGGCATCGCCCGCCTGGCCCAGGCGCTCAAGGCGTGAGCGTGGCTGGGGACAACGAGCGCAGCGGCGAACGCGACGAGGCCCAGGCCCTGCAGGCGCGCGTGATGGAGCTGGAGATCAAGGCCAGCTACACCGACGACCTGCTGGAGCAACTGAACCTGACCATCTACCGCCAGCAGCAGCAGATCGACCGGCTCCTGGACGAGCTGCGCGACCTGCGCCGACGGGTGCCGGAGGGCGGGCCTGCCGGCGATGCGACCCATCTGCGCGACGAGCTGCCCCCGCACTATTGAGTGCGCAGGGCTGCATGCGAATGCCCAGGCCAGGCCCTGCCTGGGCATCTTTTCATTCAAGCGGCTTGTTGGCCACGTGCTTCATCTTGCCCAGGAACAGGCGCAGGAAAAAGCCCGCCATGATCAGGATGAAGACGATGACGCCCAGGCTCATCAGCCCGTAGTCGGTGGAAAAGAGATCGATCATCAGCTTCACAAGTCCTCCTGTGGTTTGTAGGTATCGGTGGGGTCCCGATCCGACTATCGCCGTGGCATGGCGTGGAGGGCTTGTGATGGGTCAACGCGGCGGCGGGGCGGGTTTGCGGCAGCGCAAAGGGGCAAGCCCCTGCAAGCCCGGGCAAGCCCGGGAACTGGGCATGGGGTAGGAGTCGATCATCCAGGGCGAGCCAAGCCCATCACCCCCGCATGAACGGCAAGGGCACCTCCGCAGGAATCGGGCAGGCATAGGGCCTGCCGCCGCGGCGCTCGAGCAGCTCCGCCTTGGCCTCGGCCATGCGCTCGGGCCGCTGCAGCAGGGCGATGGCGGTGGCGGCCATCACCTGGGCGGCGCGCACCATGCCGGCGTGGGCCAGGCCGGACTGGCCTTGCGAGACCATCTGCCAGGAGTGCAGCGGCGTGCCGAAGGCGTAGCAGGCCACCCAGGCCTGGACGGTGGGCGTGATCCAGCTCACATCGGCCACGTCGGTGGAGCCGAACAGGGTGCCCTCCACAGCGGGATCGTAGGGCGCCAGGCCCTCGAACACGGCCGGCACCTTGCCGCGCAGCACGCTGGCCAGCGGGCGGCTGACCTGGTCTACGTCGTTGCTGTCCAGCGTGGCCTGGAAGTCTCCGGCCAGGCGATGCAGGCCGGGGTCCACGCGCAGCGGGCCCAGGGCCTGCATCTGTTCGTACATGACCTGGTTCAGCGTGCGGTTCTGCAGCAGGTTGGAGCAGGCCTTGTCGAAGACGATCTCCAGCCGGCAATCCGTCATCAGCGCTGCGCCGCGCGCCACGTTCTGCACGCGCTCGTACAGTGCGGCCGCCTCGTGGTTGCGCGCGGCCCTCACCAGGTACAGCACCTCGGCGCGCGCCTGCACCACGTTGGGCGACAGGCCGCCCGAGTCGGTGATGGCGTAGTGCACGCGCGCATCGGTGGGCATGTGCTCGCGCAGGTAGTTCACGCCCACGTTCATCAGCTCCACGGCGTCGAGCGCGCTGCGGCCCAGGTGGGGGGAGTGCGCGGCATGCGAGGCCTTGCCGTGGAAGACGAACTTCGCCTGGATATTGGCCAGCGTGCTCTGGCTGAACACGCCGGAGAAGCTGGCCGGGTGCCAGGTCAGCGCCGTGTCCACATCGTCGAAGACCCCGGCGCGCGCCATGAAGGTCTTGCCCGATCCGCCTTCTTCGGCAGGGCAGCCGTAGTAGCGCACGCGCGCCTTGGCGCCGCTGCGGCGCAGGTGCTCCTGCAGCGCGATGGCCGCGAAATGTGCCGAGGTGCCCAGCAGGTGGTGGCCGCAGCCGTGGCCGGCCAGGCCCGGGCTGTCGGTGGACGGCGTGCAGACCAGGGCGCCGCTTTGCTGGTTCAGGCCCGACAGTGCGTCGTACTCGCCCAGGAACGCCAGCACCGGGCCCTCGTCGCCCCATTCGGCCAGAAAGGCGGTGGGAATGCCGGCCAGGGCGCGTGTGATGCGAAACCCGGCCTGCTCCAGCGCATCGATGTGCAGCTGGGCCGAAGCCGTCTCGGCATAGCGCAGCTCGGCCAGCGACCAGATGCTGTCGGCCAGGGCCGCCATGCGCGCGGACTGCTGCTGGAAGAAATCCTGGAGATGATCGACCGCGCTCATTCCGGCTTCACTCCTGCCTTGTCCAGCAGCGCCTTGTTGCGCTGCAGTTCGCTGGCGATCTGGGCCGGGAAGCGGCTCTGGTCCATCTCGGTGACCGATGCGCCCAGCAGCTTCAGGTGCTTTTGCACCTCGGGCAGGCGCACGGCCTTCGTGGACGCTTCCTGCAACTGCCGGACGATGGCGGGCGGCGTGCCGGCCGGCACGACCAGGCCGAACCAGCTGATCCCCAGCTCGTTGAGCTGCGCATAGCCCAGCTCCTTGAAGGTGGGTACATCGGGCAGATCGGGCGAGCGGCTGTCGCCCGACAGTGCCACGGGGATGAGCTTGCCGCCCTTGATCTGGGGCATGGCCGAAGGCAACTGATCGGTCATCACCTGCACCATGCCCGCCAGGGCGTCGTTGAGCGCCGGGCCGTTGCCGCGATAGGGCACGATCTGGATCTGGGTCTTCATGGTCTCGTTGAAGGACGCCACCATCAGATGGCCCAGCGTGCCCAGGCCCGGCACGCCCGCACTGTAGGCGCCGGGCTGGGCGCGCAGCCTGGCCAGGAACCCCGCGAAATCCTTGACGCCCATCTTGGGATGGACCATGTAGACCGATGGCATGGTCACCAGGTTGGCCACGGGCAGGAGCCTGCCTTCCAGCCTGGCGGCGCGCGTATACAGCGAAGGGTTGATGGTGGCCGTGCTCACCGTGGCCATGCCGATGGTGTATCCGTCTGGCGCCGCCTGGGCAATGCTTTCGGTACCGATCAGGCCACCCGCGCCGGCCTTGTTGTCCACCACCACGGGCTGGCCCAGCGTGCTGCGCAGGCCTTCGGCGATCACGCGCGCGACGATGTCGGTGGAGCCGCCGGCCGCAAAGGGCACGATGAGCTTGACGGGCTTGCTCGGATAGGCGTCGGCCGCATGGGCCGTGCGGGCCAGGGTAAGGCCGCACAGCGCGGCGCAAAGGCCCGCGCCCAGGGAAAGCAGGGTGCGGCGCGGCAGGTGAGAGAGAGGCTGTAAGAGGGGCTTGGCTTGCATGGCATGGACTCCATCGACGGGGAGGGAGCCGCAGCCTGGGCCGTGCCGGCTCCCGATGCAGGCGACTATAGAAATCCTGCCGCCCGCGTGGGCCACGGTATTTGTGCCAAGCTATAAGCCGTTCCGATAGCTTGCCCTTCGCCGCCTGTGGCGCGCCAGGGCCTGCCTGGGGAAAACACCGAGATTCCCATGAGCCACGATTTTGACGACCGCGAAGGCCTGGACGATGCGGCCACGCCCCAGGGCCGGCTGCTGTTCTCGCGCCTGACCAAGCATGTGCGCCTGCGCCAGCTGCAGCTGCTGGTGGCGCTGCAGCAATGCGGCTCGGTGGTGCAGGCCGCCGCCACGCTGCACATGAGCCAGTCGGCAGCCACCCAGGCGCTGGCCGAGATGGAGCGCGTGCTCGACATCCGCCTGTTCGAGCGCCATGCGCGCGGCATACGCCCCACGCTGGCCGGCCAGACCCTGGTGGACACGGTGCGCGGCGTGCTGGCCGCGCTGGAGGAGGTGGCGGAATCGCTGGCCGCCATTCGCCGGGGCGCCGCGGCCGCGCTGCGCCTGGGCGCCATTCCGGCGGCAGCCCTGGCCATTCTTTCGCCCCTGCTGGCGCGGTTCTATGCCGAGCACCCCGAGGTGCATGTCGATGTGCACGAAGACGCCAGCACCCGGCTGCTTTCCCAGCTGCTGGGCGGCGGGCTGGACGCGGTGTTCTGCCGCGAGCCGGCGCTGCTGCCCGGCCCCTTCGTCTTCGAACCGCTGCTGGCCGACACGGCCGTGGTGGTGGCCGCACGCTCGCATGCACTGGCCGGGCGCCGTGGCGTGCCGCTGCAGGCCTTGACCGGCGCGCGCTGGGTGCTGCCCACGGCCAACATCGCCGTGCGCGGGATTTTCGAGGCCGAGGTGCTCCAGGCACTGCCCGATGCGCCCTGGTTTCCTGTCTCCACCGTTTCCCTGCCGATACTGGAAGGCCTGTTGAGCCAGCCCGGCGCCGTGGCCCTGGTGCCGTTGAGCATCGCGCCGGGCCTGCAGACCCATGCGCGCGTGTGCCGGCTCGACGTGCAGCTGACGGGCCGGCTGGCGCCGCTGGGCGTGGTCCGCCGCCGCGACCGGGCGCCCGCCCTGCTGGACCAGATGCTTTCGCTGTGCGCGCAGGTTCTGCCGTCACCCCCGGCGCGCTGAAAGCGGGCGGCATGGCTTCTTGCGGCCCCCGGTTGCGGCCACAATACTGTCCGCGCGAAAACACGGCAGCACGGCCGGACCAGACAACAGAAAGCACGCAGAGGACCGCATGATCAATTGGTCGCTAGACGCCGATACCGTCACCCACAGCATCCAGCTGGCGCTGGCGCCGGTGTTCTTCCTGACGGCCGTGGCCGGCATGATAGGCGCCGTGGCCGGGCGGCTGGCCCGCATCATCGACCGCGCGCGCAAGCTGGAGGAACTGCTGCGCACGCCGCAGGAGGAGGAATTCATCGCGCGCAGCCTGACCGAGCTGCACTTTCTGCGCAAGCGCGGCCGGCTGGCCAATGTCTGCATAGGGCTGCTGACCGTCTGCGGCTTTTGCATCGGCCTGACCATTGCCCTGCTGTTCCTGGGCGAGGCCTACGGCATCAACGGCCATGGCTATGCGGTGCTGGGCTTTCTGTTCGGCGTGCTGATGTTTCTCTCGGCCCTGGCCTGCTTTCTCTGGGAAACCATCATGGCCACCAGCCTGCTGGACTTCCACACCCTGACCCGCGTGCGCGCGGCCGTGCGCACCATACAGCGGCCGGAACGCAACGACCAGGCCCAGGCTGAGCCGTCCACCCCGGCAGACGACACCGGCCGCCAGCCCTGAGCCGGGCGCGGACGGCGCCGCCGTCGCCCCCTCACTCCATCGGGTCAAGACAGGCGGCTGCCGCCTGGATCACGCAGTCCGTCAGCCGCTGCAGGCTGGCCTGCGCATTGCGCGCATGGGCCCAGTACATGGGAATGTCCAGATCGTTGCCGGGCAGCAGCTCCACCAGGCTGCCTTCGGCCAGTTGCGCGCCGATCATCAGCGGCGGGTGCATGCCCCAGCCCATGCCCAGCTCGCAGGCCCGCGTATAGCCCTGGTTGGACGGCAGAAAGTGGCGCGGCGTGCTGCGCCGGCCTTCCGCGCCCAGGCGCTGCAGCCACTGGTCCTGCAGGCTGTCCTTGCGGCCGTAGCTCATCATGGGCGTGCGTGCCATGGCCTCGGGCGTGATGCCGTCCTTCAGGTAGCGGCGGATGAAATCGGGACTGGCGGCCGCCACGTAGCGCATGCGTCCCAGCGGCCAGGTGTTGCAGCCCGGAATGGCCGAGGACGTGGCCGTGACGGCGGCCAGCACCTCGCCCTCGCGGATGCGCTTGGCCGTGTGGTCCTGGTCGTCGATGCTGATGTCCAGCAGCTCGTTGCCGTCGCGCGTGAAGGCGGACATGGCGTCCATGAACCAGGTGGACAGCGAGTCGGCATTGACGGCCAGCTTGAGCGTGGGCAGGGCCGTCTGGCCCTCGGGCACCAGTTCGGGGTTCTTGCGGCGCAGGTCGTTTTCCAGCAGGGCGACCTGCTCCACATGCAGGCACAGGCGGCGGCCTGCCTCCGTGCCTGAACAGGGCTGGCCGCGCAGCACCAGCACCTGGCCCACGCGCTCTTCCAGCAGCTTGATGCGCTGGGAGACGGCCGAGGGCGTGACGTGCAGCTTGCGCGCCGCGCGTTCGAAGCTGCCTTCGCGCACCACGGCTGCCAGGGCTTCGAGTCCGGCGTAGTCGAGCATTTAGGTATTCTTCATTTGATTGAGTAAATGTAATTTTACTTAACCATTTGCGAGCCAGACAATCCCTGCCCATGTGGACTGCAAATGTTTCTTCTTCCTGGCTGGCGGGCTTCACGGTCTGCCTGTCGCTCATCGTCTCCATCGGAGCCCAGAACCTGTATGTGCTGCGCCAGGCCGTGCACGGCCAGCATGTACGCGCCTGCGTGGCATGGTGCGTGGTCAGCGACGTGGTGCTCATCGGCCTGGGCGTGGCGGGCATGGCCCGGCTGCTGGGCGACAACCCCGATCTGGCCCGCTACCTGACCCTGGGCGGCGCCCTGTTCCTGCTGGCCTACGGCCTGATGGCGCTGTGGCGCATGGCCATGGCGCCCGATGCGCAGCTGGCCGCCTCGGGCGGGCAGCTGGCGCCGCGCGGCCTGCTGGGCGTGGTCTCCACGCTGGCCGTGATCACCTTGTTCAACCCCCATGTCTATCTGGACACGGTGCTGCTGATGGGCTCCATCGGCGCGCGCCAGGAAGGCGCGCTCAAATGGGTGTATGTGATTGGCGCCGCTTCGGCCAGCCTGTCATGGTTCGTGCTGCTGGCCTTTGCAGGCCGCCGCCTCAGGCGCCTGTTCGAGAAGCCGCGTGCCTGGCGGATTCTCGATGGCCTGACGGGGGTGATGATGCTGGCGCTGGCCTGGTGGGTGGCCGGCAGCGTCTGGGCGCCGGCCGGGGCCTGAGCCGGCCTGGGCCGGCCAGAGGCGGCAGGCTCAGCCCGCCGCCTGCTCCGGCTCCGGTGCCCAGGTGCCCACGGCCTCGATGAGGTTCCAGCTGTTGCACTCGATGCAGTAGTGGCCGGTGGTGCCGGTCTTCTGGCTCTCGGCCTCGATCACCACGCGGTGACCATGGCGCTGGGCCGGCGACAGCGGACGGATCTTGTCGTACTTGAACTGCTCTGCCAGATCGCCGCGAAAGGCGATGGTGATGCGGTCGCGCTTGGGGAAATAGTCGTTCTCGTACTTGTCGAGGGTGCGGATGGCCACCAGATTGGCCATGCTGTCCGGATGCGGTGCGCTCATTGAAGTCTCCCTGCCTGTGATGGCGTTCTATGTTCAAAACGATCTGATGACGGTGGTCAGGCATCCGTGGCTTGCGGCTGCAGCGGTAGCTGCAGCCCGGTCTTGACGCGTTCCAGCGCTATCGAGGTGGTGTAGCGCCGGATGTTGTCGTCCCCCGCAAACAGCCGAGCCGCCAGCGCCTGGTACTCCTCCATATCGGCAGCCGTGACGATCAATGAATAGTCGGCTTCACCGGTCACGTAATAACACTGCTGTACCGCGTCCTCCCGATCCACGCGTGCGCGAAAGGCCTGCGACAGATCGGGGCGCTCGTTGACCAGCTGCACGTTGATGAGCACGGTCAGCGGCCGGCCTATGCGCGCCGGATCGACCACGGCCACGTTGGCCGCGATCACGCCCAGCTCCTGCAGCCGCTTGATGCGCCGCTGCACGGCCGGCGCGGAAAGGTGCACGCGCTCGGCGATGAGGCGCTGTGGCGTGAGGTTGTCGCGCTGCATCACGTCGAGAATGGCGCGGTCGAAGGAGTCCAGGGCGATGGCGGGCATGGGCGGCTGGCGGCGAGAAGAGGAAAAGAGCGAATATTGCGTGAAGCGGCTCAAAAACGAGCTGTTTGCGCGGTGGGCTTGCAATATCGTACGCGCCATGACAACAAACATCACATGGAACCGCGCCTGGCCGCTGCTGGCCGTGCTGGGCTCGGTGACGGCGCTGGGCGTGGGAACGTCACTGGCCAAGCAGCTTTTTCCGGTGCTGGGAGCCCAGGGCACCTCGGCATTGCGCGTGGGCTTTGCCGCGCTGATCCTGGTGGCCATCTGGCGGCCCTGGCGCTGGACGCTGGCGCGGCCTCAGGTCTGGGCGCTGCTGCGTTTCGGCGTGGCGCTGGGCGCCATGAACCTGCTGTTCTACATGGCGCTGCGCACCATTCCCTTCGGCCTGGCCGTGGCCATCGAGTTCTCGGGGCCGCTGGCCGTGGCCATCTACCACTCGCGCCGGCCCGTGGATTTTGTCTGGCTTGCGCTGGCGGTGGCGGGGCTGGCCCTGATCCTGCCCATAGGCGGTGCCAGCGCCGGCGCCCTGGTGCTGGAGCCCGTGGGCATTGCCTGCGCCGTGGGCGCGGCCATCTGCTGGGCGCTGTACATCCTGCTGGGCCAGCGGCTGGGCAGCATTCCCAGCGGCCAGGCCGTGTCGCTGGGCCTGGTGTTCGCCGCCATGGTGGTGGTGCCCTTCGGCGTGGCCGAGGCGGGGGCCAAGCTGCTGCAGCCATCCATACTTCTTTTCGGGTTGATGGTTGCGGCCATCTCCAGCGCCTTGCCCTACACGCTGGAGATGATGGCGCTGCGCCGCCTGCCGCCCGCCACCTTCGGCATCGCGCTGGCAACGGAGCCCGCGATAGCCGCCCTCATGGGCATGCTGCTGCTGCATGAGCAACTGGTGGGAACGCAGTGGCTGGCCATTGCCTGCATCATGGGCGCGGCCATGGGCAGCGCCATCACGCGGCCGGCTGCTGCGGCCAAGGCGCCGGCGGAGGTGGCCTCCGCAGGCTGAGGCAAGGAATGCCAGCCACAAAAAAAGCGCTGCCCCGGCAGCGCTTTTTTTTTCGCAACGGTCGCAGCCGGCAAGGCTGCGGCCACCTCGCATTCAGAACGCGGGAACGACGGCGCCCTTGTACTTCTCGACGATGAACTTCTTCACATCAGGCGTGTGCAGTGCGTTCATCAGCTTGGCGATGTTGGGATCGTTGGCGCGGTCCTGGCGCGACACCACGATGTTGGTGTAGGGCGAGTCGGCACCTTCGATGAACAGCGCATCCTTGGTGGGATTGAGCTTGGCCTCGATGGCGTAGTTGGTGTTGATCAGCGCCAGGTCCACATCGCCCAGTGCGCGCGGCAGCAGCGGGGCTTCGAGTTCCTTGAACTTGAGCTTCTTGGGGTTCTTGGCCACATCCAGCGGCGTGGGCGTCAGGCTCTTGGGGTCCTTGAGCTCGATCAGGCCCTGCTTGGCCAGCAGGATCAGGGCGCGGCCGCCGTTGGAGGGGTCGTTGGGGATGGCAATGGTGGCGCCGTCCTTCAGGTCCTTGACGTTCTTGATCTTCTGCGAGTAGCCGCCGAAGGGCTCCACATGGACCTTGCCATTGGGCACGGCCACCAGCGAGGTCTTGCGGTCCTTGTTGTAGCTGTCCAGGTAGGGCTGGTGCTGGAAGAAGTTCACGTCCAGCTGCTTGTCCTCGACGGCCGCATTGGGCTGCACGTAGTCGCTGAATTCCTTGATCTGCAGATCGATGCCCTGGGCCTTCAGCGCGGGCTTGATGTGATTGAGGATTTCTGCATGCGGCACGGCCGTGGCACCGACCTTGAGCACGTCGGCGGCCTGGGCTGTCAGTGCCAGCGTGGCAATCGCGATTGCGGAGAGGGCTTTCTTCAACATGACCGGAGGACTTTCTTCAACGGGTTGCGATAAAACGCCGCCGGCCCGGGAGAACGGCTCCGCGTCGGGCTTGGCGGCAGGCAGGCGCATAGTCTAGTGCTGCGCCAGGGGCCGCGTTGAACATTTTTGATATTTGGTTATAAGGCTGTGGTTTTTTATGCGGATTCTTGCGATGGCGCAGCGCGTACCATCGCCGCCATGGACTCCGAAATGCTGCAAAAGCTGGTGCAGGTGCAAATGCCCTATGGCAAGTACAAGGGCCGGCTGATCGCCGATCTTCCCGGCAACTATCTGAACTGGTTCGCACGCGAGGGTTTTCCCAAGGGAGAGCTGGGCCAACTGCTGGCGCTGATGCAGGAGCTGGACCACAACGGCCTGTCGCACCTGCTGCAGCCGCTGCGCGACGGGCGGCGCTGAAGCGCAAGGCCCCTGAACCGGGCCCTGGCCCGGCACAGGCTCAGGGCGGAAAGCCTTCCACGGTATCCCGCAACTGAACGAGTACGGCCTCCAGTTGCGGCAGAGGCACTGAACCCAGTCCCAGGCGCAGCGCATGCGGGGCATGGGGAGTCGTTGCGTAGGCGTGGGCCTGCGATACGGCGATGCCGCACTGGGCCAGCGCCGTGGCCACCCGGTCCATCCGCAGCTCCCCGGGCAGGCGCAGCCAGAGGAAGAGCGAGCAGGGGTGGGTCAGCATCTGCATTCCTGCCAGCGCCTTGCGCGCAATCGCCTGCCGGCGCCGTGCCTCCTGCCGCATGCGTTGTTCCTGCTGCCGCACGGAGCCGCTGGCCATCCAGCGCGTGGCCATGGCCGTGACCAGGCCCGGCATGCTCCAGTGGCTGGCGCGCACCACGGCCTTGACGCGGCCTGCCCATGCCTGGGGCACCACCATGAAGCCGAAGCGCAACCCGCTGGCCACGCTTTTCGAGAGGCTGGATACGTGAATGCAGCGCTCTGGCGCCAGCGTTGCGAGGGCTGCGGGCGCCTTGCCTGCCAGAAAGGCATAGGCAGCATCCTCGATCAGCAGGCAATCGTGGCGCCTTGCGATCTCCACCAGGCGCTGGCGCTGCGCCAGCGGCATCACCCATCCCAGGGGGTTGTGCAGCGTGGGCATGGCATGGATGGCGCGTATGCGCCGGCGTGCGCACAGCCGCTCCAATGCATCGAGGTCGGGACCCTCGTCAAGGGCAGGGACCGGCTGGAGGTCCAGGTCCTGGAGCTCGGCCAGCATCCTGAAGCCCGGGTAGGTCAGCGCGTCCACGGCCACCGCATCGCCGGGCCGCAGCAGCGCACGCACGGCAATGTCCAGTCCTTGCTGCGCGCCGTTGACCAGGAAGATGCGTTCCGGCTCGGCAGCCAGGCCGCGTTCGCGGGCAAGGAAGTCGGCCACGATGCGCCGCTCGTGCAGCCGGCCGCCGGGCGGCTGCTGGTGCATGAGCGCAGCCAGGTCGCCCGAAGCAGCCAGCTCGCGCAGCATGGAGCGCAACAGCCCGGCCTGCCCCGGCCAGGTGGGATGGTTGAAGGACAGGTCGGCCGTGTCCGAACTCAGGCGGGATTCGTCGCTGCCATCCCATTCGCGCTGCTGCGGCCGATCCCGCACAAAGGTGCCGCGCCCGGTTTCGCCGATGACCAGGCCGAGGGAGGCCAGCCGCGCATACACCTTGCTGGCGGACGCCACGGCCATGCCATGGCGGGCCGCGAGGTCGCGGTGCGTGGGCATCAGCGTGCCGGGGGCGAGCCGGCCGGCGCGGATGTCTTCGGCCAGCCGTTCAGTCAGCAGAGCAACGCGAGAGGCAGCCATGGAGTGTAGTTAGGACAATTTTTTGATTGTTCCAGTCTAGGTCATCACACTGGCGAGACGGGCATTCCCGGGCCTTGCCCTCCCGCTCCAGACAGGAAATCCATGCATCTTCCCAGCACTTATCTCCCCGTGCTCGACTATCTGCAGCGGCAGATCGAAGGGCGGCTTGCCGCAGACGAGGCCACGCACATGCGCTATCCGACCGCGATCTCGCAGATGCTGGGGTTTCGCATAGTGGCCGTCGGCGAAGCCATGGCCGTCGTGGAGTTCGACGCCGATGCGCAGCGCCATGGCAACCAGCAGGGCACGGTCCATGGCGGGATGCTGTGCGAACTGGCCGATGCTGCCATAGGCACGGCGCATTCCACTTTGATGGAGCCAGGCCAGAGTTTCACCAGCATCGACCTGAAGGCGGCCTTCCTGCGCCCGGTCTGGCGCTCCAGGCTGTGCGCGCGGGCGTGGGCCGAGCACCGTGGGCGCACGATCAGCCACTACCGCTGTGAAATCGAGCGTGATGATGGCAAGGCCGTTGCGAGCATCGCCAGCGCCGTGATGACGCTGCGTGGAGAGCATGCGCAAGGCCGTTGAAGCAGCCGCTGGACAAAACAGAAAGGCCGCGACAGGCGCGGCCTTTTGCAAGGAGCAGGCGGTTTACTTGGCGGCGGCGCGGGCGGCTTCTGCCTTGGCCTTGGCTTCATCGGCCTTGCGCTGCAGCTCGGCTGCCTCGGTTTCGGCGGCCTTGGCCTTGGCTTCGGCCTCCTTGGCGGCAGCGTCCTTTTCAGGGGTCATGGCGCCGGCCAGCGCATTGCCGGCCATGGAGCCGGCAACGGCGCCCACGGCGGCGGCGCCCAGCGTGCCCATCATGCCCGGGCCTGCAGCACCTGCAGTGGCAGGTGCCGCTGCCGGAGCGGCGGCTGCGGCGGGCGCGGCCGGCGTTGCTGGCGTGGCAGGAGCTGCCGGGCTGGCAGGCGTTGCCGCCTTGCTGGCGGTGGGCGCCGCAGGCGCTGCGGGCTGGGCAGGGGCCTTGCCGATCGACGCCGGGCGCACGGACTTGCCGCCGCTGCCCATGCGCTTGGCCTGGGCCAGCGTGGGCACGGTCAGCGATGCAATGGCCAGGGCGATCACGGAGGCAGTGGTGCGGAACGAAGTCTTCACGAAGGTTTTTCCAATCATGGTGGTCATGTGCACGGTCGGCGCAGGCGGGCCTGCGCCGGTCGGAGCGCCACAGGCCGCCCGTCTGCGGGCAGGCCTGCGGCCTTGGGTGTCACATGGGGATGGGGCAGGAGATTCCAAGCACCGGCATGCGGATACGCCGGTGTGCAGCCTGCTGTTGTAGGAGAGCCACCGGCGCTGAGGCGGTGGCCTATGGGGCTGCATCAAGCATTGTAGAAAAGACCGGGGCCTGCCGGAAAAGCAAGCCCACAAAACATTCTCAGCTATTGATTGCGGAGCAGTGCAGCGGCCTGCGCCAGCCCCCGCCGCCGGTTTTCAGCGCAGCAGTTCCAGCAGGCGGTCCAGGCCGCCTTCGGTGATGGAGACCTTGGCCTCGTTGCGCACGCGCGGCTTGGCGTGGTAGGCCACGGACAGGCCTGCGACCTGCATCATGGGAATGTCGTTGCTGCCGTCGCCCACGGCGATGCACTGGTCGGGGCGAATGCCCAGCAGCGAGGCGACTTCCAGCAGCGTGCGGCGCTTTTCGGCGCCGTCGCAGATGTCGCCCCAAGGCTGCTCGATCAGGCCGCCGGTCAGCGCGCCATCGCGCATCTCCAGCACGTTGGCACGCACGAAGTCGATGCCCAGCATGCCGCGCACGTGCTCGGCAAAGTAGGTGAAGCCGCCCGAGACCAGCAGCACCTTCAGGCCGGCAGCCTGCGCTGCGCGCACCAGGGTTTCGGCGCCCGGGGAGAGCTTCAGGCGCTCGGCCAGCACGCGGGCCATGTCGGCCTCGGTCACGCCGACGAGCTTGCCCACGCGCTGGCGCAGGCTGTCCTTGAAGTCGGTGATCTCGCCGCGCATGGTGGCTTCGGTGATGGCCGCGACCTCGGCCTTCTTGCCGGTGGCGTCGGCGATCTCGTCGATGCATTCGATGGTGATCAGCGTCGAGTCCATGTCGAACGCGATGAGCTTGTAGTCGGCCAGCTTCAGTGGCGGCTGGATGCCGCGGATCAGCAGTCCGGGCGCGAATTCGGTGACATCGGTCATGGGTGGGGCAGCAAAAAGGGACGGGCCGCCGGGCTGGCGGGTATCAGGCGCGAATCATATCCAGAGCCAGGGCCGCGCGGCGCAGTCACTGGCCTTGGCACTGCGGCGCGCCACGGCTTGTGCCTGGATGCGCCCTCAGGGCGCAGGCGGGCGGCGCAGGTAGATGGCATCCGACCAGGTGGCCAGCCATTGGGGGCGAAACACCACGAAGATGGCCGTCACCATGCCGGTGATCACGGCATCGCCCCAGGCCATGAGCCAGCGCGCAATGCGCGACAGGTCCTCGTTGACACCGGGAAGCGAGTGGCCTGCGGCCTGGGCCAGCAGGGCCGAGATGAAGACGCACAGCACCGTGCCCGCAAAGCCGCGCGCGAGAATGAAGACAAAGATCTGGTGTGGCAGCCAGCGCCGCAGCGCCGCACCCCAGAGCATGGCCAGCGTGGCGGGCACGATGCCCTGCCAGACCGAGATGCCCAGCGCATCTCCCCAGCCCAGGGCCGGCGACAGCAGGGCGGCCAGCCCGCCCACGATGAGCAGCAGCGGAACGGCCAGAGGCCAGCCCAGCATGAGCACCACCAGCGGCGCCGAGGACCACTGCAGTTGCAGCGGCATGCGGTGCAGCGTGGGCAGGGCCCAGATCCAGGGCAGCAGCACGAGTACGGCCAGCAGCGGCGTGACCAGGGGCGAGGCCATGCGGTCCAGCGGCCCGCCCGGACCCGGGCGGCCGGCCAGCATGCGCCAGGGGCGCAGCCACAGCGCGGCGGCCAGGGCCAGCAGGGCGATGCTCGCTTCGAGGAACATGGCTAGGACAACCCTTCTATGCGGGCTGGGCCGCCTTTGCCTCCACCAGCGGCTGGCCCAGGCTGCGCAGCACGTCGCGCACCATCTGGGCGCGGTCCTTGGGATTGTCCAGGGCGCGCTCTATGCGCAGCTTCTCGTTGCCGGCCAGCTTGATGTGCTTGTTCTTCTGGATGAGGTGGATGATGGCCATGGGGTCCACCGGCGGCTGGGGCTTGAAGGTGATGTTGATGACGCCGGGCGCCGCATCGACCTTGACCACGCCGTAGGGCTGGGACAGCACGCGCAGGCGGTGCACGTCGATCAGCGTCTGCGCCTGGGGCGGCAGCTTGCCGAAGCGGTCCACGATTTCTTCGAGCAGGGTGTCGATCTGGTCGCTGGTGCGGGCCGTGGCCAGTTTCTTGTAGAAGGACAGGCGCAGGTGCACATCTCCGCAGTAGTCGCCCGGCAGCAGGGCCGGCGCGTGCAGGTTGATGTCGGTGGAGGCCGACAGCGGGCTGAGCAGATCGGGCTCCTTGCCGGCCTTGAGGCTGCGCACGGCCTCGGACAGCATCTCGTTGTAGAGCTGGAAGCCCACCTCCATCATGTTGCCGCTCTGGTTCTCGCCCAGCACCTCGCCGGCGCCGCGGATCTCCAGGTCGTGCATGGCCAGGTAGAAGCCCGAGCCCAGTTCCTCCATCTGCTGGATGGCCTCCAGCCGCTGCTGGGCCTGCTTGGTCAGGCTGTCCAGGTCGGGCACCATCAGGTAGGCATAGGCTTGGTGGTGGCTGCGGCCCACGCGGCCGCGCAGCTGGTGCAGCTGGGCCAGGCCGAACTTGTCGGCGCGGCTGATGAGGATGGTGTTGGCGCTGGGCACGTCGATGCCCGTCTCGATGATGGTCGAGCACAGCAATATGTTGTAGCGCTGGGCCACGAAGTCGCGCATGACGCGCTCGAGCTCGCGCTCGGGCATCTGGCCGTGGGCCACGGCAATGCGTGCCTCGGGCAGGATTTCCTCGAGCTTTTGCTTGCGGTTCTCGATGGTCTCGACCTCGTTGTGCAGGAAGTAGCACTGGCCGCCGCGCTTGAGCTCGCGCAGCACGGCCTCGCGGATCACGCCCGTGCCCTCGTTGCGCACAAAGGTCTTGATGGCCAGGCGCCGCTGGGGCGCGGTGGCGATGACGGACAGGTCGCGCAGGCCTTCCAGCGCCATGCCCATGGTGCGCGGGATGGGCGTGGCCGTCAGCGTGAGCACGTCCACCTCGGCGCGCATGGCCTTCATGGCTTCCTTGTGGCGCACGCCGAAGCGGTGCTCCTCGTCGATGATCAGCAGGCCCAGGTTCTTGAACTGCGTGGACTCGGACAGCAGCTTGTGCGTGCCCACGACGATGTCCACCGAGCCGTCGGCAATGCCCTTGACGGCCGCCGTGATCTCCTTGCCCGAGCGAAAGCGCGAGACTTCGGCCACCTTGATCGGCCACTTGGAGAAGCGGTCCACCAGGGTCTGGTAATGCTGCTCGGCCAGCAGCGTGGTGGGCGCGAGGAAGGCCACCTGCTTGCCGCCCGTGATGGCCACGAAGGCCGCGCGCAGCGCCACCTCGGTCTTGCCGAAGCCCACGTCGCCGCAGACCAGGCGGTCCATGGGCTGGGGGCTGATCATGTCCTGGATCACGGCGTGGATGGCGGCGCGCTGGTCCGCCGTTTCCTCGAAGCCGAAGTCGTTGGCGAACTGCTCGTAGTCCTGGGGCGAGTAGCGGAAGGCATGGCCCTGGCGTGCGGCGCGGCGTGCGTAGATGTTCAGCAGCTCGGCCGCGGAGTCGCGCACCTGCTCGGCCGCCTTGCGCTTGGCCTTTTCCCACTGCGTGCCGCCAAGCTTGTGCAGCGGCGCGTCCTCGGGTGAGACGCCCGTGTAGCGGCTGATCAGCTGCAACTGGCTGACGGGCACGTAGAGCACGGCGTTGCCCGCGTACTCCAGGTGCAGGAATTCCTGCACGGCCGGCGTGCCGTCCGGGTTCTTCTGGCCCATGTCCATGTGGACCAGGCCCTGGTAGCGGCCGATGCCGTGGTCCGAGTGCACCACGGGGTCGCCCACCTTGAGTTCGGACAGGTCCTTGATCAGCGCCTCCACATCGCTGACCTGCTCCTGCCGGCGGCGCCTGCGGCCCGTGGGGCTGGTGGCGAACAGCTCCGTCTCGGTGACGAAGTCCAGGCCTTCCTCCACCCAGGCAAAGCCGTTCATCAGCCCGGCCGTGGCAATGCCCACCTTCTCGCCCGCATCGCCCTGGAACTCGGCCAGCGAGTCGAAGACCGGCGGGTTCACGCCCGAGGCGCGGAAGAAGTCCAGCAGGCTTTCTCGGCGGCCATCGGACTCGGCCAGCAGCAGGATGCGGTGGGCGCTGGCGGCAATGTGCCTTTGCAGCCGCGCCAGCGGGTCCTCGGCGCCACGCACCACGGACAGGTCCTCCAGCTTCTGGAAGATGGCGCTGTCGGCCACGTCCTCGGTGCCTGGGCGCAGCGCGAGCTGGGCGTGCTCCTTGGCGCGCGTGTAGAACTGGTCGGCGGACAGGAACAGCACCTCGGGCGGCAGGGCAGGGCGCTCGGGGTCGCCCTGCACCAGGCGGAAGCGCTCCTTGGTGTCCTGCCAAAAGCGCTGGAAGGCCGGCTCCAGGTCTCCATGCATCACCACGGTGGCATCGGCACCCAGGTAGTCGAACACGGTGGCCGTTTCGTCGAAGAACAGCGGCAGGTAGTACTCGATGCCGGCCGTGGCAATGCCCTGGCCCATGTCCTTGTAGATGCGGCTGCGCGTGGGATCGCCCTCCAGCAGCTCGCGCCAGCGCTGGCGGAACTTGGCGCGCGCGTCCTCGTCCATGGGGAACTCGCGGCCGGGCAGCAGGCGCACCTCGGGCACGGGGTAGAGGCTGCGCTGGGTGTCGGGGTCGAAGGTGCGGATGGAGTCGATCTCGTCGTCGAACAGGTCCACCCGGTAGGGCTGCAGCGAGCCCATGGGAAACAGGTCGATCAGGCCGCCCCGCACCGCGTACTCTCCATGGCTGACCACCTGGGAGACATGCTGGTAGCCGGCCAGCGTCAGCTGGGCCTTGAGTTTGGCCTCGTCCAGCTTCTGGCCGCTCTTGAACTCGAAGGTGTAGCCGGCCAGGAAGGAGGGCGGCGCCAGCCGGTACAGCGCGGTGGTGGCGGGCACCAGCACCACGTCGGCGCCATGCTCCTTGTCGCGCTGGTTGATGCGCCACAGCGTGGCCAGGCGCTCGCTGATCAGGTCCTGGTGGGGAGAGAAGCTGTCGTAGGGCAGGGTCTCCCAGTCGGGGAACAGCGCGCAGCGCAGGCCCGGGGCGAAGAAGGCCATCTCGTCGATCAGCCGCTGGGCATCCGAGGCATCGGCCGTGACGATGGCCGTCACCCTGCCTGCAGCCTTCTCGCGCTCGCCCAGGCGGGCCAGCAGCAGGGCGTCGGCGCTGCCCACGGGGCGGGGCAGGGTGAAGCGTTTTCCGGGAGTGAGCTTGGGCAGTTCCATGGTGCTTGGACGTGGGCGCCGCAGCGCCTGGGCGAAGTAACGACAAAACCCCTCGGCACGCGCAGAGGGGTATCGAACCATTTTAGCCAGCACGCATGGCGGCCATGCAGGCATGCCCGCATGTCCATGGTGGCGCATGGCCGTCACTACAATGCGCCACCATGACAGATCTGCTTGCGGCGGCTGCGCCCGCGTCCCTGGAGCCGGCCCGCCTGTGGGCCTTGATCCCCTGTGCGGGCACGGGCTCGCGCGCCATCGCACCCGATGCGCCTGCGCCTGAACTGCCCAAGCAATACCACCTGGTGGCCGGTGCGCCCATGGTGGCGCACACGCTGGCCGCCTTTGCGGGTGCAGCGCGCGTGCACCACACGCTGGTGGTGATCGCGCCTGGCGATGATTTCTGGCGCCAGGGCCTGCCGGGCCCCTCGCCCACGCGCTACTCCACGGCGGCATGCGGAGGCGCCACGCGGGCCGAATCCGTGACCAACGGCCTGAAGGAGCTGCTGGCGCGCGGTGCGGGCGCGCACGACTGGGTGCTGGTGCACGACGCCGCGCGCTGCCTGGTGACGCCCGCGCTCATCGATGTCCTGATCGACGCCTGCGAGCACGATGCCGTGGGCGGCCTGCTGGCGCACAAGCTGCCCGACACGCTCAAGACGGCCGTGGCCGGGCCCAGCGGGGTGCGCGTGGCGGGCACGGTGGACCGCAGCGACAAATGGCTGGCGCAGACGCCGCAGATGTTCCGCATCGCGCCGCTGCTCGATGCGCTGCAGCACGCCGGCTCGGCCGTGACCGACGAGGCCAGCGCCATGGAGGCCGTGGGCCAGCGCCCGCGCCTGGTGCCCGGCGGCGCGCAGAACTTCAAGGTCACCTATCCGGACGATTTCGCGCTGGCCGCCGCCGTGCTGTCGCAGCGCGAGCGCAGCACCACGCTGGAGCGATACCGGGGCCAGCGCGACCATCCGCAGGCGTCGGGCAATCCATTTTTCTGAACCTGGAATGTTTCACATGAATTTTCGTATTGGCGAGGGCTGGGACGTGCATGCCCTGGTGCCCGGGCGCAAGCTGATCCTGGGCGGCATCGAGGTGCCGCACGAACTGGGGCTGCTGGGCCATTCCGATGCCGACGTGCTGCTGCACGCCATCACTGACGCGCTGCTGGGCGGCGCGGCGCTGGGCGACATCGGCCGGCATTTCCCCGACACCGACCCCGAATTCCGTGGCGCCGATTCGCTGGTGCTGCTGGTGGAAGCGGCGCGCCGCGTGCGCGCCACGGGGCTGGAGATCGGCAACATCGACAGCACCATCATTGCCCAGGCCCCCAAGCTGGCGCCGCACATTCCTGCCATGCGCGAGCGCATCGCCACGGCGCTGGGGCTGGCGCTGGACCAGGTCAACGTCAAGGCCAAGACGGCCGAAAAGCTTGGCCCCGTGGGCCAGCAGCAGGCCATGGAGGCGCGCGCCGCCGCCTTGCTGTTCCGCGCCTGACCGGAGGTGGCCATCCCCATGGCAAAAGGCCCCGGCGATCGGTCAACGATCGCCGGGGCCTTTGTATCTGCCGAACGTATCTGACGAACGCGCGCTGCGGGCTCAGTCCTCGCCGTCCAGGGCGCCGTCCTGCGCACGCGGGGGCAGCTGGCGCTTGATCTGCGGGCGCTGCAGACGCTGCTCGGGCTCGGCACCCTTGGCCACGCCCGAGGCACGCTGCAACTGAACATGGGCAACCAGCCCGCCCGTGGAGGAGTTGGACAGCGCAAACACGCCGCCCATGCGCTGCACCGTCTTGTCCACGATGGACAGGCCCAGGCCCGCCCCCGCTGCGGCCGTGCGCGCGGAGTCGCCGCGGAAGAAGGGCTGTGTCAGGCTGGCGAGCTGCTCGGGCGGCACGCCACGGCCATGGTCGCGGATGCGGATCACCACCCAGCTTTCGCGTTCCGATGCCGTCACATCCACGTGGGTGGTTTCGGTCTCGGGCGTCTTGCCGTAGCGGCGTGCGTTCTCAAACAGGTTGGAGATCACGCGCGCCAGTTCCACCTCGTCGGCCAGCACATAGACGCCTTCGGGCACGGCCATGCTGATCTGCAGCTCGCGGTGGTCCTGCACCGCATAGACGCAGGAGGACACCACGGCATGCAGGTTCACCGGGTTGAGGGTGACATGGTCGGGGCGGGCGTAGTCCAGGAATTTGTCGATGGTGGCGTCGAGCTGCACGATGTCGGCCACCATGTGCTCGCGTGCCACGTCGTCCACCACGCTCATCTCGGTCTCCAGCCGCAGGCGCGCCAGCGGCGTGCGCAGGTCGTGGGAGATGCCGGCCAGCATCACCGCGCGGTCCTGCTCCAGCTGGGCCAGTTTCTGCGCCATGCGATTGAAGCCGATGTTGACCTCGCGGATCTCGCTGGTGACGGCTTCCTCGTCCAGCTGGCTGGCGTCGAAGTCGCCATCTCGCACGCGGTTGGCCGCATAGCTCAACTGCTTGAGTGGCCGGTTGATCAGGCGCGCGATGGCCGCCGCCCCCGCCAGGGACAGCAGGCCGGCCGTGATCAGCCAGATCAGCCAGGTGCGCCCGCTGGCCGGCGTGAAGCGCGAGCGGTCCATCAGCAGCCAGGTGCGGTCGCCATTGATGGTGAAGCCCACCCACAGCCCCGGTTCGCCATTGACGCTGCGCGCCACGATGGTGCCGTAGCCCAGGCGGCGCGTGAGCTCCTCGGTCAGGCGCTTGCCCAGCGTGCTCTGGTCCAGCAGCTCGAAGCTGTCGCCAGGCTCGCGCGGCAGAATGCGCACGCCTTCCTGGTCGGCCATGGTCTTGATCAGCGAGACGCGGTTGATGGCATCCGAATGCACCAGGGCCGCGCGGCTGAGGTTGACCAGCGAGGCGATCTGCTGGGCGGTGTGCAGCGTGCGCGGCTCGAATTCGAAGGCGCGCAGCGTCTGCAGCCACGCCAGGATGCTGCCCACCAGCAGCAGGGCCAGCAGGCAGAAGGTACGCCAAAAAAGGTTGAGTCCCAGCGGAGAGCGCGCAGTCATGCGCCGCTCGTAGTCGAGGGGCGCAGGGCTGGTGGCGTCGTGGGGCGGGACGGTGAAGGAACTCATGGAATGCGGTTCGTCATTCTAGGGGCCGGCTGCGAGATTACGCCTGTGCCGGCCAGCCTGCGTTACCGGTTGTCTCGGGCGACAGGGTGAGGTTTTGGCGCTGCGCATTGTCAACGGCACATAAAACGTTACGGCCCCAACCCAGGGACGCCGAGCAAGAGCCGCCTCGCGGCGAGGGCGTCGTCCCCCTCCCGCGGAGCGAGAGAGGGGGAAGGCGCGCAGCGCCTCAGGGGGTGATGCATTTCAGTTCGCGCCGTCCGGTACGAACACATAGCCGACGCCCCAGACCGTCTGGATGTAGCGCGGTGCGGCGGCATCTTCCTCGATCAGCTTGCGCAGGCGCGAGACCTGCACGTCCAGGCTTCGGTCGAAGGGCTCGAACTCGCGGCCGCGCGCCAGCAGGGCCAGCTTCTCGCGCGACAGCGGCTGGCGCGGGTGGCGCACCAGGGCCTTGAGCATGGCGAATTCGCCCGTGGTCAGCGGCAGTTCCTCGCCGTTCTTTTGCAGCACGCGCGTGCCCAGGTCGAAGGTGAAGGGGCCGAAGCTCACCACTTCATTGTCGCCGGAAGGCGCGCCCGGCGCTTCCTGCGGCGGGCGGCGGCGCAGCACGGCATGGATGCGGGCCAGCAGTTCGCGCGGGTTGAAGGGCTTGCCCAGGTAGTCGTCGGCGCCCACTTCCAGGCCCACGATGCGGTCCACATCCTCGCCCTTGGCGGTCAGCATGATGATGGGCGTGCGGTCGTTGGCCGAGCGCAGGCGGCGGCAGATGGACAGGCCATCTTCGCCGGGCATCATCAGGTCAAGCACGATCAGGTCCACCGTTTCGCGCAGCAGGATGCGGTTCAGCGCCTTGCCATCTTCGGCAATCATGATCTCGAAGCCTTCCTGCGTCAGGTAGCGGCGCAGCAGGTCGCGGATGCGCGCATCGTCATCCACCACCAGGATCTTGTCGGTGCGGTTGGTCGTAGTGGCCATGTTCATCCTCGGTCGGTCATTTGTAACAGCCGCCATTGTTACCAGCTTGCGCCGAAAAGTCTGGACAAACCCCCGAAATATTGCCGTGTGTTACAGATGTTGCGTTTAAATTTAGAACGGAAAATGTGTCTTTAGAATATTTAACTATGGGTTTTCCATGTTGATGCATTTATCGTTGCAATAATGTTGTTAATTGAGGAGCCGGCAGGCCTGCTTGGCTCCACACCTGTCACCATCTGGCGGCATGCCGTAGCGAAAGGGCGGCATGCAGTTGTATCCCTGAACTACCTTTCATTTCAAAGGGTGAACGCATGAGCAAGCTTTCCAAACAGCTGTCCCGCCCCTGGGTCAAGTCCGTGGTCGCGGCCACTGCACTGGCCTGTGCCAGCGGTGCCTGGGCGCAGAACGCCGGCACGGCGCCGGCACAGCCTGCCAACGTGGTGCAGTTGTCTGCAGAAGGCTCGGTGGACGTGGTGCAGGACCTGCTGACCGCCACCTTGTCGGCCACGCGCGAAGGGCGTGATGCCGCCACGGTCCAGTCCCAGCTGCAGAAGGTGGTCGAGGCCGCCATGGCCGTGACCAAGCGCAGCGCCCAGCCGGGCCAGATGGATGTGAGCACCGGCAGCTTCGGCATCTATCCGCGCTATGGCAAGGACAACAAGGTGGAAGGCTGGCAGGGCCGCGCCGAGATTCTTCTGCAGGGCCGCGACTTCGCGCGCATCACGCAGACGGCGGCCCAGGTGCAGGACATGACGCTGTCGCAGGTGGGCTTCGGCCTGTCGCGCGAGGCCCGTGAAAAGGTCGAAGGCGAGGCCCAGGCCAAGGCCATCGAACAGTTCAAGCAGCGCGCCTCCACGCTGTCCAAGAGCTTCGGCTTTGCCAACTACAGCCTGCGCGAGGTCAACGTGAGCAGCAGCGATACCTCGGTGCCGATGCCGCGTCCGCGCATGATGGCCATGTCCGCCAAGGCCGCTGGCGCGGAAATGGATGCCGTGTCCGTGGAAGCGGGCAAGGCGCAGGTGATGGTCCACGTGTCGGGCTCGGTGCAGATGTACTGAGCAGGCGTGGGCCGCCCATGAAAAAAGGAGCGCCGTGGCGCTCCTTTTTTGACGTGAGCCGGTGCTGGCGCGCTTACTGCGCCGCCCAGCCGCCATCCATGTTCCAGGCCACGCCGCGCACGTTGGCTGCGGCGGGCGAGCAGAAGAACACGGCCAGTTCGCCCAGTTCCTCGGGCGTGGTGAACTGCATGGAGGGCTCTTTCTCGCCCAGCAGCAGCTTCTTGGCTTCTTCGTTGCTGATGCCGTGCTGCTCGGCCTTGGCGTCCACCTGCTTTTGCACCAGTGGCGTCAGCACCCAGCCGGGGCAGATGGCGTTGCAGGTGATGCCGGAGGTGGCGTTCTCCAGCGCCGTGACCTTGGTCAGCCCGACAATGCCGTGCTTGGCCGCCACGTAGGCAGACTTCTGCGCCGAACCCACCAGGCCGTGCACCGAGGCCACGTTGATGATGCGGCCCCAGCCCTTGCCGCCATCGGCCGCCTGCATCATGGGCAGGACCAGGCGCGAGGTGTGGAAGGCGCTGGACAGGTTGATGGCGATGATGGCGTCCCAGCGCTCGGGCGGGAAGTCTTCCACGCGCGCCACGTGCTGGATGCCGGCATTGTTCACGAGGATGTCGATCTGGCCGAAATTGCGCACGCTGTACTGGACCATGTCCTCGATGTCTGCCACGCGGCTCATGTCGGCGCCGTGGTAGGCGACCTGGGCGCCGGCGGCCTGGCCTGCGGCCAGCACTTCGGCACGGGGGCCGTCCACATCGCCGAAACCATTGAGCACGATATTGGCGCCCTGGCGGGCCAGCGCCTTCGCGATCCCGAGGCCGATGCCGCTGGTCGAGCCGGTCACGAGGGCGGTCTTGCCTTTCAACATAGAGAGTCTCCGAATGAATGTACGATGCAACACAGCCATTATCGGCGCCGGCTCCGCGAATGCGTTTCCATGAATCATCCTACGCTGAACTACGTATCCTGCCCGGGGGTTGCCGGGCGTGCCTCACCCTGGAGCCGTACTGCCAGCCCGGCTGCTCAAGAGAATGCTTCGCACCGCATGGCTTATTGGGAATGGAATCGCACCGGCGATCCGCACCATCCCCATGTCGTGGTCTGCGTGCACGGCCTTTCGCGCCAGGGGCGTGACTTTGATGCGCTGGCCGAGCGGCTCAGCGAACGCGCCCGCGTGATCTGCCCCGATGTGGTCGGGCGTGGCGAAAGCGACTGGCTGCAGGATCCGACCGCCTACCAGGTGCCTCTTTACGCAGCCGACATGCTGGCCTTGTTGGCCCAGGTGCATGCGCAGGCGCCTGTCGAACAATTGGATTGGGTGGGCACCAGCATGGGCGGGCTGATCGGCATGGCGCTTGCGGGCCAGCCGGGGCTGCCGCTGCCGGCGCCCATCCGCAGGCTGGTGCTCAACGATGTGGGACCTGTCATCGAGTGGTCTGCCCTGGAGCGCATAGGGCAGTACCTGGGCAAGGGCGCGCATTTTGAAAATCTTGAGCAGGCAGCCCATGCGCTGCTCTTGATTTCCGAAGGCTTCGGCCCACATAGCGAAGGGCAATGGTTGCGATTGACGCGACCTATGATGCGGCCGGCCGCCGATGGCGGCCTTGTCCTGCACTATGACCCTCAGATTGCGGTGCCCCTGCAGCACATGACGCGCGAGATGGCCCAGGCCGGCGAAGCGCTGCTGTGGCAGCTGTATGACCAGATCAAGGCACGCGTCTTGCTAGTTCGTGGTGCGCAGTCCGACCTGCTGACGGCGGCCACGGCACAGGCCATGGCGCAGCGAGGGCCGAAGGCGCATTGCGTGGAATTTGAAGGGGTGGGGCATGCGCCCACCTTCGTCGCGGCAGGGCAGGTGGCCTTGCTGTGCCGGTTCTTATGGGGAGAAGAGCGCTTGCCAAGCACCATGAATCTTGCCGAGCAGGCCAGGGAGAGTGACGAATGAAGACTGCCAGCAGCGAGGCCGCCGTGCAGGCGCCTTCGCCCGGCGCAGCCGCGCCGGGCCAGGTGCCGTCGGTGCTGCCGCACCTGATCACGGCCACGTCGCAGACCCTGCCCGAACAGGTCAACGCGCTGGCGCGCGCGCGCAGCTTTGCCGAGCCGCTGATCGCCACCGAGACCATGGAGTCCGGTGAGAACACCATGGCCCATGCCGATGCGGTGGCTGCCATCCTCAAGACCATCGGCGGCTCCGAAACCATGCAGGCGGCGATCTATCTGGTGCATGCCAGCGTGCACCTCAATCGCCCGCAGGAAGTGATCGCCAAGGCCTTTGGCGAGAATTTCGCCACCCTGGCCGTGGAAACCAACAAGCTCATGCGCGTGCAGGAGCAGGCGCGCGGCGCCGAGCTGGGCGGCCAGTACCTGGACGATGAGGCCACGCAGACCGAGAACGTGCGCAAGATGCTGCTGGGTTTCTCGCGCGACCTGCGCGTGGTGCTGCTGCGGCTGGCGTCGCGCCTGCAGACGCTGCGCTACTACGCGGCCAGCAAGCGCCCGGTCTCGCCCGGCATTGCGCGCGAGGCGCTGACGGTGTTTGCGCCGCTGGCCAACCGGCTGGGCATCTGGCAGATCAAGTGGGAGCTGGAGGATCTGTCCCTGCGCTTCCTGGAGCCCGAGACCTACCGCGAAGTGGCCCGCCTGCTCGATGAAAAGCGCGTGGAGCGCGAAGCCTATATGGAGCAGATGCGCGCACGGCTGGAGGCCGACCTGCGCGCGCACAGCATCAGCGCCACCGTGCAAGGCAGGCCCAAGCACATCTACAGCATCGTCAAGAAGATGCGAGGCAAGTCGCTGAACTTCGACCAGGTCTTCGACATCCGCGCCATGCGTGTCGTCGTGCCCACGATCAAGGACTGCTACGCCACCCTGTCCTGGGTGCATGAGCAGTTCACGCCCATCGAGGCGGAATTCGACGACTACATCGCCAAGCCCAAGCCCAACGGCTACCAGTCGCTGCACACCGTGGTGCGCGACGAGACGGGCCGCGCAATCGAGATCCAGATCCGCACCCAGGCCATGCACGACCATGCCGAGCACGGCGTGGCCGCCCACTGGGCCTACAAGGAGGCGGGCACCAAGGGATACGCGGGTGTCACGGCCAGCAGCGAGTACGACGCCAAGATCGCCGTGCTGCGCCAGCTGCTGGCCTGGGGCAGCGACCTGGCGGGTGCGCACCATCGGGGCCTGTTCGAGGACCGCATCTACGTGCTCACTCCCGATGCGGCCGTCATCGAGCTGCCGCAGGGCGCGACGCCCGTGGATTTCGCCTATTCGGTGCACACCAGCCTGGGGCACCGCTGCCGCGGCGCGCGCGTGGACGGCGCCATGGTGCCGCTGAACACGCCGCTGCAAAACGGCCAGACCGTGGAGATCACCACGGTCAAGGAGGGGCGCCCCTCGCGCGACTGGCTCAACGCCGACCTTGGCTACCTGACCAGCAACCGGGCCAAGGCCAAGGTGCGTGCCTGGTTCAATGCCCAGGCCACGCACGAGACCGTGGCGCGCGGCCGCGAGGCGGTCGAGAAACTGCTGCAGCGCGAGGGCAAGACGGCCGTCAAGCTGGAGGAGCTGGCCGTTCAGCTCGGCTTCAAATCGGCCGATGCCTTGTTCGAAGTCGTCGGCAAGGATGAATACTCGCTGCGCAACATCGAGACCGTGCTGCGACCGGCCGAGGCGGAGGAGGAAGTCGAGGAATTCTCCCCGGTGCGCAAGGCACGTGGCACGGACTCGCCCAAGGGCGGCGTGCTGGTCGTGGGCGTGGATTCGCTGATGACGCAGTTGGCCAAGTGCTGCAAGCCTGCGCCGCCGGACGACATCCGGGGCTTTGTCACGCGCGGCAAGGGCGTGAGCGTGCACCGCTGCGACTGCTCCAACTTCCGTGAAATGGCAGCGCGCAATTCCGAGCGCGTGATCGACGTGGCCTGGGGCCAGCCCAAGGCGGCGGCCGTGGCCTCGGCCGTCTACCCGGTCGATGTGTCCGTGGAAGCGGCCGACCGGCAGGGCCTGCTGCGCGATATCTCCGAAGTCTTTGCGCGGGAGAAGACCAATGTCATCGGCGTGCAGACCCAATCCGTCAAGGGAACGGCCTGGATGACCTTCACCGTGGAAGTGGCCGATTCCGGTCGCCTCAACAAGGTGCTGGGTATCGTGGCCGCCGTGGCGGGCGTGCGTTCGGCACGGCGGCGCTGAGCCTGTTCGGGTATTTTTGCCGGAGCCCTGGAAAACCCGTGCTAGAATCGCTTTCTCGAACAAACACAGGCGCGTAGCTCAGCTGGTTAGAGCACCACCTTGACATGGTGGGGGTCGTTGGTTCGAGTCCAATCGCGCCTACCAATTTTCCATTGCCAGATGGAATGCAAAAAGCCTTCTGATCACGCAGAAGGCTTTTTTGTTTGTGCGCCCGCCCACGATGGGGAGACTTGCCGGTCAAGGAGGCGGGCAGGGCCCGCGCTCCTCTGTCAGGAGGTCAGGTGCCGACTCCGGCCTGTGCCTGCAGGTAGTCGTTTTGCAGCAGGTACATGCGGATGGCGTTGCGGTACTGGCCGTTGGCGAAGAACTCGTCGATCAGCACGCCTTCCTGCACGAAGCCTATGCGCGCGTAGATGTGGATGGCCTTCTCGTTCTCCTGGTCCACATGGAGAAAGATCTTGTGCAGGTTGAGCGTCTTGAAGCCATAGTCCAGCGCCAGCCGCGTTGCCTGGGCTGCGATGCCCTGGCCCTGCTGCTCGGGGGCGATGATGATCTGGAACTCGGCGCGCCGGTGGATCAGGTCGATCTCCACCAGCTCGACGAGACCGGCGCGATCGCCCTGGTGCTCGACGATGAAGCGGCGCTCGGTCTGGTCGTGCACGTGCGCGTCGTAGAGCGCGGAAAGCTCGTCGAAGGTCTCGTAAGGCTCCTCGAACCAGTAGCGCATGATGGCGGCATTGTTGTTGAGCAGATGCACGGAGCGCAGATCTTCGCGCTCCAGGGGTCTCAGGCGGATGCTGTGATTCATGCGCTCATTGTGCGAGAGCCGCGGTATCCGGCTGCAGGCCACGGATTACCAGCCGGTAGATCAGATCGGCCGCCGTGTCGTAGTCGTCGGCGGTCAGTTCCGGCCGGCCCAGCAGCAGCGCGAACTGGGCCTGCTGGTCGGCGTAGGCCTGGGTCACGGACCAGAGGATGAACATCAGGTGGGTGAAATCCACGCGGGCAATCTTGCCCTGCGCCACCCAGCGCTCGAAGGCCTGCACGTCGGCTGCCAGTGCCGGGCCTACCTGGCTCGATATGGCCTGCCCGAAGCGGGGCGCGCCGGCCATCACCTCGCGCGTGAAGACACGGGAGCCATGGGGCCGCTCGCGCGAGGACTGCAGCTTGGCCCGGATGTAGATGCGCAAGGCCTCCGCCGGGTCGTCGCCGCGCAGCAGGTCGGACATGCCGGTCAGCCACTGCGTCAGCACATCGCCCAGCACGCGCAGATACAGCTCCTCCTTGCTGGCGAAGTAGTACAGCAGGTTGTGGCGGCTGAGGCCGGCGTCGTGCGCGATCAGTTCCAGCGATGCGCCTTCGAAGCCGTATTGCGCAAAGTGCAGTTCGGCCGTCTGCAGGATGTTCAGCTCCTTGCGCAGCCGTGCAGCGGTGGGCTTGCGCGTGGCCGATCGGGCCTGGGGGGAGGGCGCATTGTCAGAAAGGGTTGCCATTGCGCAGATGGTAAGTGGAGATAAGTGGCGCCATTTTGGTGCGATTGTCTGGCATCTTTCTTGCTGACGACTTTCTGGGTGATTTTACTGATTGGTAAATTTTTTCACCCGCGTAAATTCCGTTCCACCCCCCAGTGCGCCCGACAAGAGGCGTCACTTGCACATGCGAGGACCACGATGAAACCTCCGAAGACTGTGTTGCTGGATCCGGGGCCTTGCAGGAGTTCCTCCTGCGGGCCGCCTTGCGTTGTCCGAGATGGCCCGGCATGGCCCTGCATGCCGTGTCCCCCTTCACGCCCTCAATCCTGACTCTGGAGGATGCACCATGGATAGCCCCTCGCACCGCGCCTGCGGCATTGCCGCCGGCCGCCTGAACCTGGCCGACTACGCGGCCAATTTCTCCGACGCCCACCCCCCGCTGAACCGCGCCCAGGCCCTGATCGAGGCCGAGCGCTGCTACTACTGCTATGACGCGCCGTGCACCACGGCCTGCCCCACCAGCATCGATGTGCCGGCCTTCATCGCCCGCATCGCCCAGGACAACGTCCGTGGCGCGGCGCGCGAGATCCTGACGGCCAACCCGCTGGGTGGCATGTGCTCCCGTGTCTGCCCCACGGAGCAGTTGTGCGAGCAGGCCTGCGTGCGCAACACCCAGGAAGACAAGCCGGTCGAAATTGGTGCACTGCAACGCTATGCGACCGATGCCTTCCTGGCCTCCGGTGGTGCACCGCTGTTCCAGCGTGCCGCCGCCACGGACAGGAAGGTGGCCGTGGTCGGAGCTGGCCCTGCCGGCCTGACATGCGCGCACCAATTGGCGCTGCAGGGCCATGAGGTGGTGCTGTTCGATGCCCGGCCCAAGCTGGGCGGGCTCAATGAATACGGCCTGGCCAGCTACAAGACCCCCGGTGATTTTGCGCAAAAGGAAATCGACTGGCTGCTGTCCGTGGGCGGGATCACGCCGCGCAACAACCAGCGGCTGGGGCGAGATTTCACGCTGGATTCGCTGCTGGCAGAGCATGACGCCGTATTCCTCGGCCTGGGCCTGGCGGGCGTCAATGCGCTGGGCGCGGCCGAGCCGCAGGCCGAAGGCTTGCGCAATGCGGTGGACTTCATTGCCGACATCCGCCAGGCGGCCGACAAATCCACGGTGCCGGTGGGCCGGCGCGTGGTGGTGATCGGCGGCGGCATGACGGCGGTGGATGCGTCCGTGCAGGCCCGGCTGCTGGGGGCCGACGAGGTCACCATGTTCTACCGCCGGGGCAAGGATGCGCTGTCCGCCTCCTGGGTGGAGCAGGAATGGGCGCAGACCCATGGCGTCAACCTGCGGCTGTGGGCCGCGCCCCAGGAGATCCTGGTGCAGGACGGCAAGGTCTGCGGCGTGCGCATGGCCTGCACCCGCATGGAGGGCGACAGGCTGCAGGTGACGCAGGAGGTGTTCGACGTGCCGGCCGACATGGTGCTCAAGGCCATTGGCCAGACCTATGTCGCCACGCCGGCGGGCGCGGCCATTGCCTTGCGTGACGGCCGCATCGACACCGACGACGAAGGCCGCACCAGCGTGCCGCGCGTGTGGGCCGGCGGCGACTGCCGCGCCGGTGGCCAGGACCTGACCGTGCAGGCGGTGGAGCACGGCAAGGTCGCCGCGCGAGCCATGCACCAGGCGCTGACCAGCGCCGTGGCGGCCGGGGTTTGAGCGGCTGTGCCCGCGCTTTTCAAGGAGCATCGACATGGCAGACATCAGCAGCCGCTTTCTGGGCATTTCCAGCCCCAATCCGTTCTGGCTGGCCTCGGCACCGCCCACGGACAAGGAGATCAACGTCACCCGCGCATTCGAGGCCGGCTGGGGCGGCGTGGTGTGGAAGACGCTGGGCGAGGACCCGCATGTGGTCAACGTGAACGGGCCGCGCTACTCCACCCTCATGGCGCAGGACCGGCGCGTGATGGGCCTGAACAACATCGAGCTGATCACCGACCGGCCGCTGCGCACCAACCTGGAGGAAATGACCCGCGTGAAAAAGGCCTGGCCTGACCGCGCGCTGATCGCCTCGCTGATGGTGCCCTGCGTGGAGGAAAGCTGGAAGCGCATCCTGCCCATGGTGGAGGATACCGGCGCCGACGGGCTGGAGCTGAACTTCGGCTGCCCGCACGGCATGAGCGAGCGCGGCATGGGTGCGGCCGTGGGCCAGGTGCCCGAGTACATCCAGATGGTCACGCAGTGGTGCAAGCAGTACAGCCGGCTGCCGGTGATCGTGAAGCTCACGCCCAACATCACCGACGTGCGCTTTCCCGCGCGGGCGGCCAAGGCCGGCGGGGCGGATGCGGTGTCCCTGATCAACACCATCAACTCGCTGATGGGCGTGAACCTGGACACCCTGGTCATGCACCCCAGCACCGACGGCCAGGGCTCGCACGGCGGCTACTGCGGCCCGGCCGTGAAGCCCATCGCCCAGAACATGGTGGCCGAGATCGCGCGCGATCCGCAGACGGCGGGCCTACCCATCTCGGGGATCGGCGGCATCACCACCTGGAAGGACGCGGCCGAATACATCGCGCTGGGATGCGGCAATGTCCAGGTGTGCACGGCGGCCATGGTCTACGGCTTTCGCATCGTGCAGGACATGTGCGACGGGCTGTCCAACTACATGGACGCGCACGGCTTTGCGCGCATCGAGGACTTCCAGGGCCGGGCCGTGCCCACGGTCAGGGACTGGAAGGACCTCAACCTCAACCACATCGACAAGGCCGTCATCAACCAGGACAGCTGCATCCAGTGCGGGCGCTGCCATGTGGCCTGCGAGGACACCTCCCACCAGGCCATCACTTTCAGCAAGGAGGGCGGTGTGCGCCGCTTCGAGGTGGATGACACCGAATGCGTGGGCTGCAACCTGTGCGTGTCCATCTGCCCCGTGCCCGAGTGCATCACCATGCGCAGCCTGCAGCCGGGCGAGGTGGACCCCCGCACCGGCCAGACGGTCACCGGGGAGTATGCGAACTGGACCACGCACCCGAACAACCCCATGCGCCAGGCCGTGACGGCGCAGGGCTAGAGGGGGCATTGCGGCAGGTCGGCGCACGGCCCGCATCCGGGCCGACCTGGCACGAAATGCGCTTGATGGAAACGGTCAGACCCTGGATCAGCAATGGATTGGTGATTTCTCTCTTCGAGAAGGAGCTTCGCAATGTCGCATGCCCCGCATTCCGGTGAGTCCGCAGGCAGCCTGTGGAACCACGACCTCGCACCCACGCTGCCGAGCCAGCGCACCTGGACCTGGTACCACTTCGCCGCCCTGTGGATAGGCATGGTGATGTGCATCCCGGCCTACACGCTGGCCGCCAGCATGATCACGAACGGCATGTCGTGGTCGCAGGCGGTGATGACGGTGTTCCTGGGCAATCTCATCGTACTGATTCCCATGCTGCTCATCGGCCATGCCGGGGCCAGGTACGGCATTCCTTTCGCTGTGCTGGCCCGTGCCTCGTTCGGCACCCACGGCGCCAAGCTGCCGGCCATGCTGCGGGCCCTGGTGGCCTGTGGCTGGTACGGCATCCAGACCTGGTTCGGCGGCATGATGATCTACACCCTGCTGGGCGTGCTGCTGGGCCATCCGCTGGAAGGCGAGAAGATCGCTGGCCTGGGCATCAATGTGGGGCAGCTGGTGTGCTTTCTGGTGTTCTGGGCGATCCAGTTCTACTTCGTGGTGCATGGCATCGAGTCCATCCGCAAGCTCGAGACCTGGACAGCGCCGCTCAAGATCCTGATCTGCTTCGTGCTGCTGGGATGGGTCTACCAGAAGGCCGGCGGCTTCGGCCCCATCATGGAGCAGCCTTCGCAGTACGCGCCGGGCGGCCCCAAGGCGGGCCAGTTCATGTCGGTGTTCTGGCCGTCGCTGACGGCCATGGTGGGCTTCTGGGCGACGCTGGCCTTGAACATTCCGGACTTCACGCGCTTTGCCAAGTCGCAGAAGGACCAGGTGGTGGGCCAGGCCATCGGCCTGCCCGTGCCCATGGGGCTGCTGGCCATGCTGGCGGTGGTGGTGACATCGGGCACCGTGGTGATCTACGGCAAGGCCCTGTGGGACCCCGTGGATGTCGCCAGCCGCATGACGGGCGCGGCCGTGCTGATCGCGCTGATCGTGCTGCTGATCGACACCGTGAGTGTGAACCTGGCGGCCAACCTGGTCGGGCCGGCCTATGACTTCTCCGCCCTGGCGCCCAGGAAGATCAGCTACCGCGTGGGCGGCTACATGACGGTGGCCATTGCCATCGTGATGATGCCCTGGAAGATCCTGGAATCGACCGAGGGCTACATCTTCACCTGGCTGATCGGCTACTCGGCACTGCTGGGGCCGATCGCGGGCATTCTGATGGTGGACTACTTCCTGGTGCGTAAAAAGCAGCTGGTGGTGGAAGACCTGTACAGAGAAGAGGGCGTCTACCGCTACTCCAACGGCTGGAACTGGGTGGCCGTGGCCGCCTTCGCCCTGGGCGTGGCGCCCAACCTGCCCGGCTTCCTGCACGCGGCGTTCCCCGCCGCATTCCCGAACGTGGGTGATTTCTTCAAGCATGCCTATGACTACGCATGGTTCATCGGCCTGTTCATTGCCGGCGTGGTCTACCGCATCGGCATGGCAGGCCAGGTTACCAAGGGCGCGCCCGCGCTGAGCAAGGCATAGGCCGGACCAACCAACAGGAGGCATGACGCTATGGGTCAATCACAGGGTTCGGTATGGGTGCGTGGCGGCACGGTGGTGAATGCAGACCGGCAGGAGAAGGCCGATGTGCTGTGTGTCGATGGGGCGATCGCGGCCGTGGGGCCGGATGTGGCGGCCCTGGTGCCGGGCGGGGCGCAGGTGATCGATGCCTCGGGGCAGTTCGTCATGCCCGGCGGCATCGATCCGCATACCCACATGCAACTGCCCTTCATGGGCACGGTCACGGCCGATGACTTCTACACCGGTACGGCGGCGGCGCTGGCCGGCGGCACCACCAGCATCATCGATTTCGTCATTCCCGATCCGCAGGAGCCGCTGCTGGACGCCTACCGCAAATGGCGCGGCTGGGCCGAGAAGGCTGCGGCCGATTACTCCTTCCACGTGGCCGTCACCTGGTGGAGCGAAAGCGTCCATGCCGATATGGGCACGCTGGTGCGCGAGGAGGGCATCAACAGCTTCAAGCACTTCATGGCCTACAAGAACGCCATCATGTGCGACGACGAAACGCTGGTGAACAGCTTCAAGCGCGCGCTGGAGCTGGGCGCCATGCCCACGGTGCATGCCGAAAACGGCGAGCTGGTCTACCTGCTGCAGCAGGAAGTGGCCAAGATGGGCATCACCGGGCCCGAGGGCCATCCGCTGGCCCGTCCGCCCATGGTGGAGGCCGAGGCGGCCAACCGCGCCATCGCCATCGCCGGCGTGCTGGGCGTGCCCATCTACGTGGTGCATGTCAGCTGCACCGAGGCGGCTCAGGCCATTGCCGCGGCCCGTGCACGCGGCCAGCGCGTGTATGGCGAAGTGCTGGCCGGCCATCTGGTGATCGACGAAAGCGTGTACCGCGACCCCGACTTCGCGAAGGCTGCGGCCCACGTGATGAGCCCGCCCTTCCGCGCCAAGGGCCACCAGGAGGCCTTGTGGCAGGGCCTGCAGTCGGGCCAGCTGCACACCACGGCCACCGACCATTGCACCTTCTGTGCCGCGCAGAAAGCCATGGGCCGGGACAACTTCGCCAAGATCCCCAACGGCACCGGCGGCGTGGAGGAGCGCCTGGCCGTGATCTGGGATGCGGGCGTGAACACCGGCCGGCTGACGCCCAGCGAATTCGTGGTCATCACCTCGGCCAACACGGCCAAGCTTTTCAACATCTATCCGCGCAAGGGCCTGGTCGGCGTGGGCGCCGATGCCGATCTGGTCGTCTGGGACCCTGCCGCCACGCACACCCTGTCGGTCAGGACCCAGCATTCCAAGGGCGACTACAACATCTTCGAGGGGCGCACCGTGCAAGGCATGCCCAGCCACACCATCAGCCAGGGCGTGGTGGCCTATGCGCAGGGCGATCTGCGTGCCGAGATGGGCAAGGGGCGCTATATCAAGCGCCCGGCCTTCGGCCCCAACTTCGACGCGGTGCAGCGCCGCGCCGCCACGCTGCAGCCCACGGCCGTGGCGCGCTGAAGCCCGCATGACAAGGAGACCGCAATGGATACAGATACCCAAGTGAAGCAGGACATCGCGCAGCTGCGCGTCAACGGAAGCCGGTTGTGGGATTCACTCATGGAGCTGGCCCGGATCGGCGCCACGCCCAAGGGCGGCGTCTGCCGCCTGACGCTGACCGACCTGGACCGCCAGGGCCGTGATCTGGTGACCCGCTGGGCGCGCGAGGCGGGCATGACGGTAACCATCGACAAGATCGGCAACGGCTTCATGCGCCGGCCCGGGCGCGACAACAGCCTGCCGCCCATCATGACGGGCAGCCACATCGACACCCAGCCCACGGGCGGCAAGTTCGACGGCAACTACGGCGTGCTGGCGGGGCTGGAGGTGGTGCGCACGCTCAACGACCACGGCATTGAGACCGAAGCGCCCATCGAAGTGGCCTTCTGGACGAACGAGGAAGGCTCGCGCTTCGTGCCGGTGATGATGGGCTCGGGCGTGTTCGCCAAGGCCTTCACGCTGGAGCATGCCTATGCGGCCACCGACTCCGAAGGCAAGACCGTCAAGGGCGAGCTAGAGCGTATCGGCTATGTGGGCAGCCAGGAGCCTGGCGACCACCCGATCGGCGCCTACTTCGAGTCCCACATCGAACAGGGCCCGGTGCTGGAGGACAACGCCAGGACCATTGGCGTGGTTACCGGCGTGCTGGGCATCCGCTGGTATGACTGCGTGGTCACGGGCATGGAGGCCCATGCCGGCCCCACGCCCATGGCCCTGCGCAAGGATGCGCTGCAGGTGGCCGCGCAGCTGATGCAGGAAGTGGTGGCCTGCGCCCACCGCCATCCGCCCCACGGGCGCGGCACGGTGGGCATGGTGCAGGTCCATCCCAACAGCCGCAACGTGATCCCGGGGCAGGTCAAATTCAGCATCGACCTGCGCAACGCCACCGATGCCGACTGCGAAGCCATGGACGCCGACATCCGCGCCGTGGCCGACCGCATCAGCCGGGAGACGGGCCTGCCCATAGCGATCAACCTGGTGTCCAGCTACCCCGCCCAACCCTTCCATGCCGACTGCGTGGATGCGGTGGCGCGCGCCGCCAAGGCCCTGGGCTACTCGCACATGCCCGTCGTCTCGGGCGCCGGGCATGATGCGGTCTACATGGCGCGGCTGGCGCCGGCCGGCATGGTCTTCATCCCCTGCAAGGACGGCATCAGCCACAACGAGATCGAGGACGCCACGCCGGCCGACATCACCGCAGGCTGCAATGTGCTGATGCACGCCATGCTGGAACGGGCCAGGGTGGCGGGTTGATCCAAAAATCTGCGCAACTTGCCCGGAAGCCCTGTTTTGCACTGCTATACTTGCGGCTTCAACAAACGACAGGCGCGTAGCTCAGCTGGTTAGAGCACCACCTTGACATGGTGGGGGTCGTTGGTTCGAGTCCAATCGCGCCTACCAAATATATTGGTGAAAAGCCTCTCGGATAAAATCCGAGAGGCTTTTTTTCGTCTGGGCGATCTTCCTTGTGCAAATCCTGGCCTCTGCCCAGCTCGGAATTTGCATTGTTTTGTTTCGATGGCTTTCCGTGCTGTTTCCGTGACTGTGGCGCAATTGCTTCAATAAGCGCTTGCGTCAAAAAAAAGATCCTGGCAGCACTGATTTATGGGTGGCATGCTTATTCATGGCGTGGCTGCCACTGATGACCGTTTTCATGCACAGCCATGGTGCATTGGCCACCTGCCCATGTGCTGCCCGTTCCAGGTCAGCAGCTCTCTTGCAGTCACCTTCCACTTCCCGGGCCGGCATGGCTCTCGCCGCCCGCTCTTCCTGGCGCCGCTCTATGACGCCACGATGTCGGTATCACTGATTTCAGTGATATACATGCGGTGAAAATATATTGAAAATCCATTTTCAATAATCAATTGAATTTTCCAGGCTTTGCTGCTGGCATTTCTCTTGCGTTGGCATGCCAATGCTCCCATTGAACCTTCTCTTAATGAGAATGGCTGCATTGACATTAAAGAAAATGTTTGTAACTATCCGGCCGGTCTTTGGGCAGGGCAGTGAATCGGCGTCGGAGCCGCAGCTTTGAAGGGATCGGATCGATGGCGGGTACTGACAGCGGGGCGGAAGCGGGCGGTCTGAAAGCCCGCCTGATGGCGGCGGGAGCCGCCGATGTGCATCTTTCACGGCGCAATGCTGCGGGGTTCGACGGTCTGGTCGCCTACGTGGTGGGCGGAGAGCGCGATGCCCTGCAGGCTGCCCTGGCTGGCGCAGGCGATGCGGTGGTGCGGGTCAGCGCCTTGCCGCTGGATGACATGGGTGCCATCGACGAGGCCGCCCTGGCTGCACTGCCAGTCTGGTCGCCGGGCGCGGTCGACGCCGCGCAGCAGCAATGGGGCAGCGCGCTGGTCACCCGGCCTGCCGTGCAGCCGGCTTCCCACCTGCACCTGTGCGATCTGCTGCCCGGTCGGCCCTTGCTGGGCGATCCGGCGCCTGCACCTGCGGTGCGGCGCGGCGCAGTGCCTTTGCACGAGCGCATTCCTGCCGTCCACCATTCACCTGCGCTGCCGGACGCGGGTGTCGGATATGCGCTGGAGCAGGCGCTGGTGCGCGCGGCTGCGCGTCCCGGAGCGGGCATCGTCCATGTGGCTGCCGATCTTTCCCAGTCCCGCACCAGCTATGCGCAACTGCTCGACGAGGCCTGCCGCACCCTGGGCGGGCTGCTGGCCCTGGGGCTGAAGGCGGGTGACACCGTCATCGTGGATGCCGGGGACAGTCGTCACCTGCTGCCCGTGTTCTGGGGCTGTGTGCTCGGCGGCCTGGTGCCGGCGCCTCTGGCACTGGGACCGGCGGCGGGCGGGGGGGCCGGCCTGGAGCGGTTGCTCAACTGCTGGGAGGTGGCGGGCAGGGCGCCCGTGGTCGGCTCTGCGGCAGCCCTGGCCGGCTTGCGGCCCCATGCCGCAGCGCTGCAGGGCATGCAACTGCTCGATGCCCAGGTACTGCAGGCGGGTGCGCCCGCGCAGCCCTCGGCCAGCGCCGGGCCGGGGCAGCCCGCACTGATGCTGCTGACTTCGGGCAGCACCGGCACACCCAAGGGCGTGGTGCTGAGCCGCGGCAATCTGGCCGCCATGATCAGCGGCGTGCAGCAGCAACTGCGCTTCGTGCCCGGCGAGACCGCGCTGAACTGGATGCCGCTGGACCATGTGGGCGGCGTGGTGTTCCTGTGCGTGATGCCTACGGTGCTGGGCCTGGAGCAGGTCCAGGTGGATACGGCCACCATCCTCGAGGCTCCCGCGCGCTGGCTGGACCTGGTGGCCGAGCACCGGGTCGCAGCGGTGTGGGCGCCCAACTTTGCATTCGACCTGCTGCTGCGTGCAGCCCGCGGCCAGGCCCCCGGCCATTGGGACCTGTCCTGTTTGCGCATGCTCATCAACGCCGGAGAGCCGGTGTCGGAGCCGGTCCTCGTGGATTTCGAGCGCCGCTTTGCGCAGGACGGGCTCAGGCAGGGCGCCGTCTGGATGTCCTTTGGCATGACCGAGACGGTCTCTGCGTTCTCGCTGCGCTGCTGGACTGCGTCCGGCGAGGCGGTGACCAGCCTGGGCCACCCGATCGCAGGCGGTGCACAGCGCATCGTGGACGATGCAGGCCGAACCCTGATGGAGGGGGAGATCGGGCGGGTCGAACTCAGCGGGCCCTCGGTGTTCTCGGGCTATCACGGCCGGCCCGACCTCACGGCCGAGGCGCTGCGCGACGGCTGGTTCCAGACCGGCGACATGGGGTTCCTGCGTTCGGGCGAGCTGCACATCGTGGGCCGCGTCAAGGAAATGATCATCGTCAACGGTGCCAATTTCTACAGCGCCGAGATCGAGGAGGCCGCTGCGCGCGTGCCCGGCCTGGACCGCCAGGGGCTGGCTGCCATCGGCGTGCGCCCGGCCGGCGCGGCCACCGACCAGCTGGTGCTGTTCTTTCACGCGCCGGGCGCTGGCGAGCCGCAACTGCGCCGTTCGCTCATGCGCGCCTTGCGCATGCGCCTGGGCCAGGACCTGGGATTGGCCGTGGACCATTTCATTGCCGTGCCGCCCGAGCGCCTGCCGCGCACGGGTGCCGGCAAGGTGCAGCGCGTGGAGCTGCGCCGCCTGGTGGAGGCAGGGGCCTTCGATCGCGAAATCAAGGATGCCGCCTGCCTGATCGGCGGTGCGGGCACCGTGCCTGCCTGGTTTGCCCGGCCCGTATGGCGTCCGCGCCAGCACGATGCGTCGCCGGCCATGGCGCCTGCGCAGGCGCATGCGTTGACTGTGGCGCTGTGTGGCGCCGGCGCCCAGGCGCTGGCGCAATTGCAGGCCCTGCAGCCCCGTCACCGCTGGATGGTGTTGGACGATGCAGGGGCACCGGCCGACGCCGTGGCCGCGTTGCGCGAAGGGGCGCCTGATGTGCTGGTGCTGGCCGGTGAACAGGCGCTGGCGCCTGGCCTGCTGCAGGCAGCCCGCTGGCTGGCCGCCCCCGGCGGGCATGTGCCAGGCCGGTTGCTGGTCTGCGCAGGTACGGGCCAGGACGAAGGCCAGCGGGCGATGGCGCGCGCGGTACTGCGCAGTCTGGAGGCTGAAATGCCCGGCTTGCGCTGCCGCCATGTCGCCTGGGACGACGCCGGTGCCGACGCCGATGCCAGTGCCGTTGCCGATGCCGATGCCGCCGTTCTGGATGCCGCCGGGCTGTGTGCGGAACTGGGCTGCAGCCAGCGCGAGCCCGAGGTGCTGTGGCATGCCGGCGTGCGGCGGGTGCGGCGCCTGGTGCCCCTGGTTCCCGATGCTGCAGGGCATCAGGGATTCCAGGAGCAGGGGCTGTACCTGCTGGCCGGTGGGCTGGGGGGCGTGGGCTTTTTGCTGGCGCGGCACCTGCTCGGCCGGTACCGCGCCCGGCTGCTCATCGTCGGCCGTGCCCCTGCTGTGGAGCGCCGGCAGCCACTGGAACTGCTTGCGCGCAGCGGGGCGCTCCTGTACGTGCAGGCCGATGTCACCGACCCCGCCGCCCTGCAGGCCGCGGTAGCCCAGGCGCAGCAGCACTTCGGACAGCCGCTGGCCGGCGTGGTGCAACTGGCGGCCGAGTCGCGCCTGGCCCTGTGTGCGGAGGAAGACGAGCAATGCTTTGCCCGGGCGCAGCGCGCCAAGGTGGAGGGAACGCGCCACTTGCACGCCCTGGTCGCCCACGATCCCCGGGCCCTGTTCCTGGTGGCCGGCTCGGTCATGGGCCTGCTGGGGGGGCGCCGCGTGGCGGCCTATGCGGCGGGAGATGCCTGGCAGATGGCCTTTGTGGAGCGACAGGCGCACAGCGCCGGTGGCGCCCGCTGCCGCTACCTCGGTTTTTCGGCGTGGCGGGACACCGGCCTGAGCCGCCAGGTGTCGAACCCGGCGCTGTTCGCTGCCTCGGGCTATCTGTCGATCGATGAGGCGCAGGGCCTGCAGGCCTTCGAATTGGCGGTGCGCGGCGAGCAGCCTGTCATGACCGTGGGCCTGGACCTCGGCCATCCCCGCCACGCCGCGGTGCGCGAGGGCGCCATCTACGGTGCCGATGAGCTGGTCTGGGTGCGTGAAGGCGTCGCAGTCGACGCGCGCCGTGCCGGCGAAGAGGATCAAGTGGATCAAGTGGAGCAAGTGAATGAAGTGGCCGGCAGCGGTGACCCGTCCGCACCGCATCGGTGGCTGCACGATGCCTGTGGCCGGCCGGTGAGCGTGCCGGTGCTGAACGTCGCATCCCTGCCCACCGATGCCCGGGGGGCGCTGGACCGCGCGGCCCTTTTGCGCCTGGCTGCGGGCATGGCATCCAGCGCAGCGCCACGCAATGCGTTCGAGCGCTACATGGTGCGCCTGTGGTGCAAGGCGCTGGGCCTGGCCGACTGCGGTGTGGACGACGACTTCTTCTCGCTGGGCGGCAATTCGCTGGGGGCGGCGCAGATCGCGGCGCGCACGCGGGAGCTGTTTCGCGTCGATATATCGATGGCCGAGCTGTTGCGCCACCCCTGCATGGCAGATTTCTGCCAGCGCGTGATTGCGTTGGAATCCCGCCCGGGAATCACGCTGGCCATTGCGGGCCGGCTGTTCGAGATCGAAAGCATGACCCCTGATCAAAAGGCGGCCGCCCACGGCGCTGCAGCAACCAAGGCGCTGCCATGAGCACGGGCGGTTTTTCCGACGACGATCTGCTGGCGGCCCTGCTGGCCGAGGATGGCTTCGAGCTGCCAGACACGCAGGCGCCAGGCGCCGCGCCACGTGCCGCAGATGCGCCCGTGACCGCGCTGTCGGCGCAGCAGCGGCTGTGGATGATGGAGCGCATTCACGGGGCTCGCGGCGAGTTCAACCTTGGCCTTGCCGTGCGCTTTGGTGGCGCGACGCCCGATGTGGCCGCGCTGCAGGCCGCATTGACCGCGCTGGCGCAGCGCCATGAAAGCCTGCGTGCTCGCTTCGAGGATGCCGATGGCGAAGCGGCTCGCCTGGTCTTCGATGCGCTGGATGCATTGCCGCTGGCGGTGCACGATGTCGACCCGGCATCGATGCCGCAGGCGCTGCAGGACGCGGCGGCCCGGCCTTTCTCGCTGGAGCGGGGCAGCCTCTTGCGGGCCGATCTGCTGCGCGCCCACGGCGAGCAGGTGCTGCTGCTGGGTTTTCACCACGCCATCATCGACCTGTGGTCGGCCTCGCTGGTGCTGCGCGAGCTGGCCGCTCTCTACGCCGCGCAACTGGGCGGGGTGGCCGCGGACCTGCCGCCGCCGCAGCGCTTTGGCGACTACGTCGCCTGGCTGGGCGACAGCGCCCGGCAGCAGGCCTTGCCGGCCCTGACGGCGTACTGGCGCAACAGGCTTGCAGGCCTGCCGCCGCTGCTGGAGCTGCCCTTTGCCGGGCCGCGCGAGGCGGGTCAGGATCGGTGCGGCCGTATCGCGGTGGTGCTTGCGCCCGCGCTGGCGGCGGAACTGGGAAGATTCGCCGCCGCCTGTGGCACCACGCCTTTCACCGTGGTGCTGGCCGCCTTCAATGCCGTCCTGGCGCGCTTCACCGGCCAGGACGATCTGGCCGTGGGCGTGCCCGTGTCCAACCGCCACCGACCCCACACCGGCGGCACCGTGGGCTTTCTGGTGGAGACCCTGGTGCTGCGCACCGACCTGCGCGCAGACCCCGGCTTTGCAGCCCTGGTGGAGCGCGTGCGCGAAGCCTGCCTTGAGGATTTTGCCCACCAGGACCTGCCGCTGCAGGCTGTGGTGCAGGCGGTCAACCCGCCGCGCCTGCCGGGGGTGCAGCCGCTGTACCAGGCCATGCTTGTCTTCCAGGCGCTGCCTGCGCTGCGCGAGGCGGCCGGCGATGTCCTGCTGACGGGACAGGCCGTTCCCCTGCCTGTGGCCCGCGCCGATCTGACGCTGGAGCTGGACCAGGGGCGCGACGATGGCGCCATTGCGGGCTGGCTGGAGTACCGCGAGGGCCTGGTGGATGAGCAGGTGGCTCATGCCATCGCCATCGCATTGCCGGTGCTGCTGCAAGCGGCGCTGGCCCAGCCGTCGCTGCCGCTGTCCGTGCTGCCACTGCAGCGGCCGGCCGACGCACGGCGCGGCCTGGACGCACTGCATCCGGCGCCGCTGGGCGAGCGCATCGAGAGCGCTGGCAGCCTGGCGGCGATGTTCGAGCGGCGCGCGCGCCAGTCGCCTGCCGCGACCGCGCTGATCGATGCGGGCCGCGCAGTCAGCTACCAGGAACTGGACCGGCGCTCGGCGACCCTGGCGGCCCACCTTGTCGCTCAGCTTGGCGCATCAAGCGCCACAGGGGCCGGGGCAGGGGGGGCTGCAGCCGGCATTCCCGTGGCCGTGTGTCTGCCGCGCGGTGCCGACCTGGCCGTGGCCCTGCTGGCCGTGCTGCGCGCCGGCGCGGCCTTTGTGCCCATGGACCCGGACCATCCTGCGCAGCGCCTGGCCTATATGCTGGCCGACAGCGGTGCATCGCTGCTGCTGGCGCAGGGCCGACCCGCATGGCTGCCGGCCGCAGGCGCTCCCCTGCTCATCGATCCCGGCATGCCGTTGCCCGAGGCCGAGGCGCCTGCGCTGTGCATTGGCCCCGACAACCTGGCCTATGTGCTCTACACCTCGGGCTCCACGGGCGAGCCCAAGGCTGTCATGGGACTGCACCGCGGCGCCGTGAATCGCCTGCTGTGGATGTGGGATGCCTATCCCTTTGTCGCGGGCGAAGTGTGCTGCCAGAAGACCACGCCGGCCTTCGTCGATTTCATCTGGGAGTTCTTCGGCCCCCTGCTGGCGGGCGTGCCCAGCGTGGTGCTGGCGCATGCCGATGTGGTGGACCCGCATGCCTTTGCCGGCGCACTGGCGCGCCATGGGGTGACCCGGCTGGTGGTGGTGCCCTCGCTGCTCAAGGCCCTGCTGGAGCCGGCCGCTGATACGGCAGTCCTGCTGCCCGCGCTGCGGCACTGTACGGTCAGCGGGGAGGCGCTTTCCAGCGACCTGGCCGGCCGCTTTCTTGCGGCCCTGCCGGGCTGCCGCCTGCTCAATCTCTATGGCTCCTCTGAAATCTCGGCCGACTCGACCTTTCAGGAGGTGACACAGGTCGGTGGCCATCTCGTTCCCATAGGCCGGCCCATTCCGGGCCACCGCATCGCGGTCTGCGACGCCGCTGGCCAGGCGCTGCCCGTGGGGGTGGCCGGGGAGATCGTGGTGGGCGGCGATGGCCTGGCGCTCGGCTACCTGGGCCGCGAGCGGGAAACCCGGCAGCGCTTCCAGCCCACTGCGGCCCTGGACGGCGCCCGCGGCTTTCGCACCGGCGACCTGGGCCGCTGGCGGCCCGATGGCGGGCTTGACTGCCTGGGGCGGCTGGATCGGCAGATGAAAATCCGTGGCGTTCGCGTAGACCCTGCGGAGGTGCGCGCGGCCCTGTTGCTTCACCCCGGCGTGGCCGACGCGGTCGCCGCCGGATGGGTGGGCACCGACGGCGAGACCGTTCTGGCCGCTTGGGTGGTGCACCTGCCGGGGCATGCGCCCGCCGCCTCCGCACTGCATGCCTGGTTGCGCGATCGCCTTCCCCGTGCAGCGCTGCCCAGTGCTTATGTGCGTCTGGCGCAGTTGCCGCTCAATCCGAACGGCAAGGTCGATGTGCGCGCCTTGCCGGCCCCGGGCCCCGACGACCTGCCGGCCAGCGGCGAGGGCAACGCGCCCCGCCGGCCGCTGACGGCCGCACAGGCGCGTCTGGCCGATGTCTGGGAGCGCGTGATCGGCTCCCGTCCCGGCAGCGCCGACGCGGATTTCTTCATGATGGGCGGGCATTCGCTCAATGCGGCCCGGCTGGCCCAGGCCGTCCGCCAGGAATGGGGCGTGCCGCTGGACGCGGCGGCCGTGTTCGAGGTGCCGACGCTGGCCGCCATGGCGACGCGCATCGGCCAGGCTGCGCCCGGCGCGGACCTGCCGGCCATCGGCCGGGGGCCGGCGCATCCGGGGCGCGAGGCTCGCGCCTCCTTCAACCAGGAACGCCTGTGGCTGATCGAGCAGCATGAGGCCCAGCGCGGCGCCTACAACCAGGTGGTGTGCTACCGCACCGGCGCCGGGCTGGATGCCGGCAGGCTGGAGCAGGCACTGCGCGCCGTGGTGCAACGCCACGAGGCCTTGCGCACCCGCCTGGTGCTGCGCGATGGCCTGCTGTGGCAGCAGGTGGGGGAGGCCGGTGATTTCTCGCTGGTTCGGCGGGATCTCTCCGGCCCCGGTGCCGAAGCCGCGCTGGAGCGCTTTCTGGACGACGAAGTGGCGCGGCTGCCTGCGCTGGACCAAGCGCTGCCCTGTTCGGCCACGCTGCTCACCCTGGGCATGCACGACCAGGCGCTGGTGATTTCCATGCACCACACGGCGGTGGACGGCCAGTCCTGCGAAATATTCATGCGGGAGCTGGCGCATGCGCTGCAGGGCGGTGATCTGTCGGCGCTGCCGCCGCCCCTGCAATGCATCGATGTGTCCGAGTGGCAGCGCGCCTGCGGCGACAAGGGCCTGTGGGCACCGCAGCTCGAACACTGGCGTCGCGCACTGGCCGCCGCCCCCGCCGTGCTGGGACTGCAGCCCGAGCGCATGCCGCAGCGGCGCAGCTACCGCAATGCCCGGGCCGCGCTCTGCCTTCCGCCGGCGAGCATGCAGCGGGTCACGGCAGCGGCGCGGCAAGCGGGCACCACGCCCTTTGCGCTGCTGCTGGCCGTATGGGCTGCCACCCTGGCACGCTTTGGCGGTGATGCCGAAGTCATGGTTGCAACCCCCGTTTCCGCGCGCGAACGCGAGGGCATGGACAGTGCGGTCGGCTTCTTCAGCAACACCGTCGTCCTGCGCGTGGGCGTCAGCGGCAGTACCGGCCTGGATGTGCTGGCCCGCACCGTGCGCGACCAGCTGGCCGAGGCGCTGCGCCACCAGGATGTGCCCTTCGCCCAGGTGGTGGAGGCCTCGGGCGTGCCCCGCGCCGCGCAGCGCCCCGCGCTGGCACAGGCGATGTTCGTGCTCTCCCAGGGGCAGGACTGGGATCTGGTGTTTGATGGGCAGCGCGTCCCGCCCCGTATCCAGGCCGCACCGGTGTCGCGCTGCGACCTGTCGCTGGCCTTGCTGGCAGGGCAGGGCGAAGACGACCTCGTGCTCGGCGGTCATATCGAATATGCGGCCGATCTCTTCGGCCCCGCGCTGGCGGCGCGGCTGGCTTCGGCTTTTTCGGCCCTGCTGGAGGCCGCCTTGCAGCAGCCTTCCGCGCCGCTGGACGGCCATCCGCTGTGCGATGCGCATGAACAGGCCCTGCTGGACAGGCTGGCCTGCTCTGCGGCGCAGCCGCAGCGGTTGAACCCGCCGCACCAGGGGCCGCAGCGGCTCGATGCGCTGCTGCGCCGCGCCGCCGCGCAGCATCCCGGCCGGCCCGCCGTGGCCAGCATGGCGGGCGCGCCGCAGGCGATGGACTATGGGCAGCTGTCGCGCCAGGCCTCGGCCTATGCACGCTGGTTGCGCAGCCAGGGGCTGCGGGCGGGCGACTGCGTGGCGCTGGTCGCGCAGCGCTCGCCCGCGCTCATCGTGGCGCTGGCCGGGTTGTGGGAGGCGGGGGCCACCGTGGTTCCCGTGGACCCTGCCTATCCCGGCGCGCGCATCGCTGCCATGCTGGAAGATGCCTGCGCCACGGCCGTGGTGGCCGAGGCGCCCGTCGCGGGCTGCAGCCTGCCCCTGTGGCCCCTGCCCATGTCACTGTCCTTTCCCGTGGCAGGCGATCCAGGCTCAGGCGTTGACTTGGATGAGGGCCAGGACCAAGGCGCCCCTGGCGCCATTGCTGCGCCGGCAGGCCATGGCGACGAAGCCCTGGCCTGCATCATCTTCACCTCGGGCTCCACGGGCCGGCCCAAGGGCGTGCGCGTCACGCATGCCTCACTGTGCCGGCTGGCCGAGGCGGCGGGCACGGCCTTCGGCATCGGACCCGGCAGCCGCGTGCTGCAGATGGCGGCCTTCGGCTTCGACGTGGCCATGTCCGATATCGCCTTCGCCCTGTCGGCCGGTGCCTGCCTGTGCCTGGCCTCGCGCGATCAACTCCTGCCTGGCGCCCCGCTGGTCGGCACGCTGCAGGCCATGGCCGTCACCCACCTGCAGATCCCCGCCTCGCTGCTGGTGGCCACGCCGGTGGCGGACCTGCCGTGCCTGCAGACCCTGGTCGTCGGCGGGGAACGCTGTCCCGATGCCGTGGCCGATGCATGGGCGCGCGGGCGCAGCCTTTTCGTGGCCTACGGACCGACCGAGGCGACCGTGACAGCCACCGCCGCACGCCACCTGCCGGGCCAGTCGCCGGGCATAGGCCGCCCGCTGGGCGATGCGCGCCTGTACGTGGTGGACGACAAGGGGCGGCGGGTTCCCGTGGGGGTGGCCGGGGAGATCTGGATCGGCGGCCCGAATGTCAGTCCCGGCTATGTCGCCAGCGGCATGGGCGACGGACGTTTCGGCCCCGATCCTTTTGACGGCTCGGAGGGCGCACGCCTGTACCGCAGCGGTGACCGGGGCCGGTGGCGTGAAGACGGAACCCTGGAGTTCCTCGGGCGCATGGACCGCCAGATCAAGCTGCGCGGCTTTCGCATCGAGCCTGGCGAGATCGAGGCCGCCCTGCTGGAGCAGCCCGGCGTGGCCCAGGCCTTTGCCATGCCCTGGACCGATGCACAGGGCCAGCAGCGCCTGGCTGCGTGGGTGGCCGGTGGCCAGGACCTGGACGCGGCAGCCTTGCGCGCGCGGCTGCGCGGCACGCTGGCCCCGCACATGGTGCCAGCCGTGGTGGTGCGCGTGGATGCGATGCCGCTGACTGCGCATGGAAAGATCGACAGCAGGGCGTTGCCGCAACCGCAGTTCGATGGCGGGGCGGACGGCGGCAGCCGGACCCCCTTGCCGGTGCCTGCGGCCACGCAGGCACGCGTGGCCGCGCTGTGGAGCGAGGTGCTCGGCCGTGCCGGCATCGATGCGGATGCCAACTTCTTCGACGTGGGTGGCCACTCGCTGCTGCTGGTGGCGCTGCACGACAGGCTGGGGGCGGACCTGGGTGTATCCGTGCCCATCAGCGAGCTGTTTCGCTTCACGACCATCCGCAGCCAGGCTGCGTATCTGGACGCGCTCCGGTCCCCGCACGATGGCGCAGCCCCGGTGGCCCAGCGGGTGGCGCAGCCTGCGGGCGAACAGGATGTAGCCGTCATCGGCATGGCCTGCCGCTATCCCGGTGCGCCTGATCTCGATGCCTATTGGCGCCTGCTGCTCGAAGGCCGCGAGGGCATCGACCATGGCGGCGCGCCAGATGCGCCGCTTCCGGGCTTCGTGGGCTCGGCCGGGCGCATCGGCGATGCGGACTGCTTTGATGCGGCCTTCTTCGGCGTGGGTCCGCGCGATGCCCTGACCTTCGACCCGCAGCACCGCGTGGCACTGGAGTGCGCCTGGCACACGCTGGAGCATGCGGGCTACACGCCCGAAGCCCATGGCGGGCGCATCGGCGTCTTCCTGGGCGTGGGCACCAACACCTATCTGCGCGTGCTGTATCCGGGCGGCGAACTGCCGGCCGGCGCCGACACCTACCATGCGCTGTCATGCAATGACAAGGACTTTGCCGCCAGCCGCATCGCCTATCACCTGAACCTCAAGGGCCCGGCCATGGCCGTGCAGACGGCCTGCTCCTCGTCCCTGGTCGCGGTGGACATGGCCTGCCGTGCCATCCGCGAGGGCAGTGCCGAGATGGCCCTGGCCGGGGGCGTGTCCATCCAGTTCCCGCAGCGCGACGGCTACGTCCACCAGCCCGGCATGATCCTGTCGCCCGATGGACGCTGCCGCCCCTTCTCGGCCGACGCAGGCGGCACCGTGCCGGGAGGCGGCGTGGGCATGGTGCTGCTGAAATCGCTGTCCCGCGCCCTGGCCGATGGCGACAACGTGCTCGCCGTGGTGCGCGGCAGCGCCGTCAACAATGACGGCTCCGCCAAGGTCGGCTACACCGCGCCCGGCGCCGACGGACAGGCGGAGGTGATTGCCGCCGCGCTGGCAGCGGCGCGCCTGGCTCCGGGCGACATCGACTACATCGAGGCCCATGGCACGGGCACGGCACTGGGCGACCCGGTGGAGATCGCGGCCCTGGGCCGTGTTTTCGGCAACACGGCCGATGGCGCGGGCGCGCAGGGCACGGCGGCCCGCAGCCGTCCCCTGGCGCTGGGCTCCGTCAAGAGCAACATCGGCCATGCCGATACGGCTGCAGGCATTGCAGGCTTCATCAAGGCCGTGCTGGCCGTGCACCATGGCGTGCTCCCGGCCAGCCTGCATTTTTCGTCCCCCAATCCGCATGCGGACTTTGCCTGCGTCCCCATCGAGGTGGTCTCCCGGCAGCGGCCGTGGACGCATGACGGCACGCGCCGCGCAGGCATAAGTGCCTTCGGCATCGGCGGCACGAATGCGCATGTGGTGATCGAGCAGGCAGCGGCGCACGCGCCCCATGGGTCCAGCACGGGCGCGCTGCCGCAGGCCTGGGTGCTGCCGCTGTCGGCGCGCACGCCGGCCGCGCTGCAGGCCGGCCTGCTGGCCCTGGCAGGGATGCTGGACAAGGCGCCGGAGACATCGCTGGCCGACCTCTCGTTCACGCTGCACCAGGGCCGGGCCGCCTTTGCCTGGCGCGCGGCCGTGGTGGCGCACGGCGCGGCCCAGGCGGCGGCGCTGCTGCGCCGCGCCGCGCCCTGTCAGGCGTCCCAGGGGTCTCAGGGCGATAGGCCTGCGCAGGCCTGGCTGTTTCCTGGCCAGGGCAGCCAGTATCCCGGCATGGGTCGCACGCTGTACGAGCAGGACGCTGACTACCGCAGCGTCTTCGATCGTTGTGCCGATGGGCTGGCTCCCCACCTGGGGCAGGATCTGCGCGGTATTCTGTACGGCCCGGTCGGCGTGGCCGTCGATGCCCAGGCACTGCGCCAGACCGAGCTGGCGCAGCCCGCGCTGTTCGCCGTGTCCTATGCCATGGCCAGCGCCGCGCTGGCCCGCGGCCTGGAGCCGGCGGCCTTGCTGGGCCACAGCCTGGGCGAGTACGTGGCAGCCTGCCTGGCCGGGGTCTTCTCTCTGGACGACGCCCTGGCCCTGGTGGCCGCGCGTGGCCGCATGATGCAGGCGCTGCCGCACGGTGCCATGCTGGCCGCGCCGCTCACACAGGCTCAGGCGCGCGAACTGCTGGCCAGCCCGGCCCATGTCGGCATCGACCTGGCCGCCATCAACGCGCCGCAGCAGTGCGTGTTCGCCGGGCCGGTGCCGGCCATAGACCGGCTGCAGGCGGCGCTGGCGGATGCGGGCCAGGCCGCCATGCGGCTGGACACCTCGCATGCCTTCCACTCCGCATCGATGGAGGGCATGCAGCGCGCGTTCACCGACTTGTTCGATGGCATGGTGCTGCACCCTCCGCAGCGACGCTTCCTGTCCAATCTCACGGGTACCTGGATCACGGACGCCGAGGCCACGGACCCGGCGTATTGGGCGTGCCACCTGCGTGCGCCAGTGCGCTTTGCCGACGGCCTGAAGACCCTGCGCGCCGAGGGCATCGGTGTGCTGGCCGAATTCGGCCCCGGCAGGGTGCTGGGCAAGCTCGCTGGCGCCAATGGATGGGCTGCAGATGCGCTGGCGCCCTCGGCGCTGCAGCGCAGCGAGGGGTCCGTCGCCGAGCCTGCGCTGGATGCGCTGCATGCGCGGCTGTGGTGCCTGGGCGCTGCCTCGCGTCCGGGGCGCCTGCCGCCCGCAGCCGGCCGACGCATTCCCCTGCCCGGATATGCCTTTGAACGCATCCGGCACTGGCCTGCCGAAGTGGCAGGCAAGTCGCATGCGCCAGCCGCCCCTTCGCTTTCCGCTGTTTCACCGGCCTCGCCTTTCCTGGGCGATGTCCGGGCTGCTCCGCCGAAGCTGCCCGACATGGCCGACTGGTTCCATGTGCCGGGCTGGCGCCGCGAGCCCGCTGCACAGGCGGCTGGCATCGCGGCACCCGCCGCAGCGTCGCTGCGCTGGATGGTGGTGGGCGTACACCTGCCGGCCGGCGCCGCGCTGGCGCAGGCCCTGAGCGTGGCCGGCCAGCAGGTGCTTGCCGTCAGCGCCGGCCAGGCGTTTGCGCAGGCGGCGCCCGGCCATTTCACGATCGGTGCTGGAGATCACCAGGATTTCCTGCGTCTTCTGGATGCCTTGCCGGAGCATGCACGGCCGCAGCGCATCGTGCACCTGGAGGCCACACGCGGCGGTGCGCCGGACGATCTGTTGCGGCGCGGCTTCTTCGGCGTCCTGGGGCTGGCGCGCGCCCTGGGCAGCGCGGTGCCGCCCTGGCCGGTGCGGCTGGACATCGTGACCACTGGCGCAGCCGACGTGGACGGCGACGAGGCCCTGGCCGCGGGCGCTGCAACGCTGCTCGGCGCCGTCAAGGTGTTGCCGCTGGAGTATCCGAACCTCGATTGCCGCCTCATCGATGTCCGTGACCTGGACGGACCGGGCGCAGGCGAGGCGCTCCAGGCCCTGGCTGCCGAGCTGCTGCGCACCGATCCGCTGTCGCAGGCCCCGCAGCCCGTGGTCGCCCTCAGGCGCGGGCGGCGCTGGGTGCCGCATTTCACGGCGCAGCGCCTGCCCGAGCCGCTGGCCGGCCAGGCGCGCTTCAGGCCTGCAGGCGTCTATGTGCTGACGGGCGGGTTCGGCGGCATGGGCTCGGCGCTGGCGCGCGAGCTGGCCGGCAGTGGCGCGCATCTGGTGCTGCTGGGCCGGCATGTCGATGCATCCTTGGTCGCGCAGTTGCAATCGCGTGGTGCCCAGGTGCTGGCGCTGGCCTGCGATGTGTCCGACGCCAGAGCGCTGGGCGATGCCCTGGCCCGGGCACGCAGCCGGTTTGGCCGCGTGGACGGCGTGCTGCATGCGGCCGGGGTGGCGGACCAGGGCGGGGTGGTGCACAACCGCGACGACGCCAGCATCGCCACGGCCATGGCAGCCAAGGTCCAGGGCGCCCTGGCGCTGGATGCGGCCCTGGCCGGACACGAGCCCGACTTCGTTGTGCTGTTCTCCTCGCTGGGCACGGTGGTGCCGGGCAGCAAGTTCGGCCAGATCGGCTATGCCGCCGCCAACGAGTTCCTGGCGCTGTTCGCCGCCGAGCGCACGGCACGCCGTGGCGGCTTCACGCAGGCCATCGACTGGGACGACTGGACCGAAGTGGGCATGACCGTCATGGCCCGCCAGCGCTGGGGCCTGCCCGCGCTGGCCGCCAGCGAGGGACTGACGCCCGCCGAAGGCGTGGCCGTGCTGCGGCGAGCCCTGGCCTCGCCCCATCCCCGCGTATCGGTTTGCGTGCGCGACCTGCCCTCCCTGCTGCGCCTGGCCGGGAGCGTCTGGACGAACACGGCTGCGGCACCCGCAGGCCTGCCCGCCAGCGGCGAGCCGGCACAGGCCCCGGAGCAGGGCGGCGAAGGCCCGGACACGCGGCAACGGCTGGCCGCCGTCTGGCGCGAGGTTCTGGGCGTGGCCGAGATCGGTGCGCAATCCCACTTCTTCGAACTGGGCGGCCATTCCCTGATTGCCATGCGCGTGCTGGCCTATGTGCGTGAGCACTTCGGCGTGGAGCTGGGCATCGCGGCGGTGTTCGAGCATCCGGTGCTGGGCGACTTGGCGGACTTTGTTGACGCGTGCCGGCCCATGGGCGGCACCGTGGAGGAATTCACCTTATGAAGAGTGCGAGCGACAGGGCAAGCGATCTGCTGGCCCGCCTGGCGCAGCTGGGCGTGACCGTGCAAGTCGAGGGCGGCGATCTGAAAGTGCGCGGCCCGGCAGGCGCCATTGGCGGGCAGATGCGCGATGAGCTGCGCGCGCTCAAGCCGCAGCTGCTGGCCCTGCTGTCACGCAGCGGGCCCGCGCCGGTGGCCGCAGGAGCGGCTGCAGAGGTGGACCCCGACCGCGTGCCGCTGTCCTTCAACCAGCGCCGGCTCTGGTTCCTGGACCGGCTGGAGGGCGGTGGCAGCGCCTTCATCATGGCCGCCTGTTTCGAGCTCGAAGGCCCTTTGGACCTTGAGGCCCTGCAGCAGGCGCTGACGGTGCTGGTGGAGCGCCACGAGCTGCTGCGCAGCGTCATCGTGGACGAGGCCGCCGAGCCGGTGCTGCGCATCGGCGCTGCCACGGCCGTGCGCCTTCAGCCAGAGTCCGTGGACGATGCCTCGCCCCAGGGCCTGGCCGAGCTGATGGCGCAGCAGGCGCGCCAGCCCTTCGATCTGACGCAGGCGCCCCCCTTGCGGCTGCGCCTGTTCGCACTGAAGCCGCAGCGCCACGTGCTAGCCCTGTCGCTGCACCACATTGCCGGGGATTTCTGGTCCATGGGGCTGCTGCTGGCCGAACTCGGCCAGCTGTATGGCGCGGCCTGCCAGGGCCTGCCGTCGCCGCTGCAACCGCTGCCCCTGCGCTACCCCGATTACTCGGCCTGGCAACGTGCCACGCTGGACGAGGCGCGGCTGGCGCCGCAACTGGCCTTCTGGCAGGCGCAACTGCAGGGCGCACCCACCCAGCTGGCGATGCCGCTGGACAGGCCCCGGCCCGCAGAGCGCGGCGCCAGTGGCGCCCACCATCACTTTCGCATCTCGCCGGAGGGCACCCAGGCGCTGCAGGAGGCGTCAGCACGCGCAGGCGTCACGCCCTTCATGGCGCTGCTGGCCGCCTATGCCGCCGTGCTGGGGCGCTGGACCGGCCAGGACGAGGTCGTCATCGGCTGCCCGGTGGCCCACCGGGACACGCCGCAGACGCAGGGACTGGTCGGTTTCTTCATCGACACCCTGCCGCTGCGCATCGACCTGCGCGACGACCCCCAACCGGCCGAGCTGATGCAGCGCGTTCGCCGCACCTGCCTGCAGGCATTCGAGCACCAGGACCTGCCGTTCGAGCGCATCGTGCAGGCCGTGCGGCCCGAGCGGGCGCTCAACCGAGCGCCCCTGTTCCAGACCATGTTCGTGCAGCAGACCGCTGGTGCAGCCGCGCTGGCGATGCAGGGGCTGGCCGTGCGGCCGCTGCCCGTGCCAGCGGCGGCGCCCGAGCTGGACCTGAACCTGTCGGCGCGTCTGGACGGCGAAGCCTTCGCCTGCGACATGGAGTACGACGCCGACCTGTTCGACCCGGCCACCGTGGCTGCGCTGTGCGCGCAGTTTGCGCATGTGGCGGGGCAGTGGGCGTGCGGCCTTGCACTGTCCCGGCTGGCACTGGCCCCGCAGGCCTGCGCCGTGGCTCCTGCACCAGCCATGGCCGAGGGCGCTGCGCCGGCATCCGTACCCGCGCTGATAGCCCGCGCCGCCGATCGCTGGCCGCAGCGCATGGCCGTGCAGGCGGATGGCGCGGCACTTTCGCTGCGCGAGCTTGTGTGCCAGGCAGACGCACTGGCCGGGCGACTGCGCGGCGCGGGTGCCAGGCCCGGCGACCTGATCGGCCTGGGCCTGGGCAACTGCCTGGCTCTGCCGGTGGCCATGCTGGCGGCCTGGCGCTGTGGTTGTGCCTATGCCGTACTCAGCCTGGCGAGGCCGCTGGCACAGCGCGCGACCATGATGGAGGCGGCCGGCGTGCGCCTGGTCATTACCGCGTCTGCGGCGGAGCAGTGGCCTTCGCATACGGTGCTGGTGGCGCCGGACCTGGTGGCAGAGCCCGCCGGCAGCGCCGCGCAGCAGCCCTGGCTCGCAGACCCCGCGCAACGGGCCTATGTCTGCTTCACCTCGGGATCGACCGGCGCCCCGAAGGGCGTGGTCGTGAGCCATGCCAACCTGGCCCACCATGCGGCGGCGGTGGCGCGTGAGTTCGGCCTGTGCGAGACCGATCGCGTGCTGCAGTTCGCGGCACCCGATTTCGATGTGGCTGGCGAGGAGATCTTCCCCACGCTGGCCTCCGGTGCCTGCGTGGTGCTGCGGGCACAGAACAGTCTTGACAGCCTGGAGGCTTTCCAGGCCCAGGTGGCAGGCGCGCGGCTGACCGTGCTCAATCTGCCGTCCGCGTTCTGGCACGAGTGGGTGGGCATGCTGCATGCATCGGGCACGGCTGTTCCGGCCGACCTGCGGTTGGTGGTCACGGGCAGCGACCGCGTTTTCGTGCGCAGCTTGCGCCAGTGGCAGGCGCTGTGCCGCCATCCTGTGGCCCTGCTCAGCGGCTATGGCCCGACGGAGGCCACCATTTCGGCCGCGTTCTTCGACCCCGCGCGCGACGTGCTGCCGCTGGGCGCCGAGATCCTGCCGCTGGGCCATGCGCTGCAGGGCGTGCAACTGGCCGTGGTGGACAGCGCCGGGCAGGCCTTGCCTGCCGGGGCCATCGGCGAAATCGTCATCGGCGGCGGTGGTGTGGCGCAGGGGTATCTGCAACAGGACGAGGCCACACAGGCCGCGTTTCGCGCCTGCGCCGCACTGGGCGGAGCGCGCGCCTATTGGAGCGGCGACCTGGCGAGGCGGCGTGCCGACGGTGCGCTGGAGTTCCTGGGCCGGCGCGATGCGCAGGTGAAGATCCGGGGATTTCGCATCGAGCCCGCCGAGGTGGAGGCCGCCCTCATGGCCCATCCCTGCGTGCGCGAGGCTGCCGTGGTGCTGGCGCACGATGGCGCAGGCCAGCCGGTGTTGCTCGCGGTGGTTGCGGGACAGGCCGATGCGGCGGCGCTGCGCAGCTGGCTGTCCGAGCGGCTTGCGCCCTACATGGTGCCTGCCGTGTGCCGCGTGCTGGAGAGCCTGCCCCATACGGCATCGGGCAAGATCGACCGGCGCGCGCTGGCGGGGCTGGCCCTCCAGCCGCCGCCGCAGCTGCCTGTGGAGGACGGCACGGGCCAGCCTTGCAGTCCGCTGGAAGCCACCCTGGCCCGGCTCTTTGCCGAGGTGATGAACCTCGCGCAGGTGGGCGTCACCGACAACGTCTTCGACCTGGGTGTGGACTCTATCCGGTGCCTGCAGATCGTCTCGCGTGCGCGCCGCCAGGGCCTGGACCTGGTGGTGCGCGACATCTTCCGCACCCAGACCGTGCGTGCCCTGGCCGGGGAGATCGCCCTGCGGTCGCGGGCCGCGCCGACGGTCCCGGTGGCGGAGGCCGGGGCACCGTTGTCACCGACCCCCATCCAGGCCTGGTTCCTGGAGCATGCAGGGGCAGGGGCCGCTCACTACAACCAGGCGGCCGTGCTGCGCGTGCCCCCGCAGTTGCCGGCCGAAACGCTGGAGCGGGCGCTGGCGGGCGTGGTGGCATGCCACGAGATGCTGCGCCTGCGGGTGGACGCGCAAGGCGTGCTGGATATTGCCCCCATGGCGCCCGGGCCTGTGCTGGACGTGGTCTGCCTGGAGGGCCTTGCACCGGCAGAGGCACAGCAGCGCCGGGCCGAAGCCTTTGCCGCGGCCCAGCGCGCCATGGACCCGGCGTCCGGCCGCATGGTGCGTGGCGTGCTGCTGCCCGGCACGGGCCGGCTGATGCTGGCCATTCACCACCTGGCGGTGGATGCCTACTCCTGGTCGGTACTGCTGGAAGACCTGGCCCTGGCCTGCGCACAGGTGTCGCGCGGCGAGCCCGTGCGACTGCCCGCGCCCACCAGCTCCTATGCGCGCTGGTCGCACCGGCTGGGCGAGCTGGCCGCCGGGCCCGAGGCGGCTGCGCAGGCGCAGGCGTTGCAACAGGCGTTCAGCCAGGTGGGCGCGACCGTGTTGCCTCGCCAGACGCCCGCCGGTTGCGTGGGCCAGGCCCAGACGCTGGCCTTCGAACTGGACGAGGAGACGACGCAGGCCCTGGTCCACGAGGTGCCGCGTGCCTTTGCCGCCCGCGTGGACGAGGCTTTGCTCGCCGCCCTGGTTGTGGCAGGCGTGCGGCTGGGGGTGGATGGCCCCTGGCGGGTGGATCTGGAGCGCAACGGACGCGCCGACCTCTTCGAGGAGCTGGACCTGTCTCGCACCGTCGGTTGGTTCACGGCGCTGCAGCGCGTGGGCATCGAGCCAGCTCACGGCGCCGCCGATGCCGCGGCGGTGGTGGCGCAGGTTGCCGCGCAGGTGCGCGGCGCCGCATGGCAGGGACTGGCGCTGGGGCTGCTGCGCTACCGCTCGTCCGACGGCGCCGTGCGCGCCGGCCTGGCCGCGCTGCCTGAACCGGAACTGCTGCTGAACTACCTGGGCTGCATGGATGGCGCCCCTGTCGGGGATGAGACCATCGCCCCGGTGGATGAGGCGGCGGGCCCTGCGCAGGACCCCGGCCTGGCGCGCAGCCATGTGATCGAACTCAATGCGGGACTCTGGAATGGCCGGCTGCGCGGGGAGCTGAGCTTTCCGGCAGGGGAGCCGAACCGCGAGCGCATCGCCCACTGGCTGGACGAGGTGAAGGCCGTGCTGGCCGAGATCGCCAGCGCCGCGCGCGAGGGCCGTGGAGCATGTGCTGCCCCGGCCGGGCAGGTGCCGCAGGCCGTTCCCGGCAGCCGTGCTCCGGTGGCCGTGCTGGCGCTCACGCCGCTGCAGCATGGCCTGCTCTACCACAGTCTGCGTGCACCCGATGACCAGGTCTACTTCGATCAATTGACATTGACCCTGCAGGGTCCGCTGGACCCGGCAGCGCTGCGCCGTGCCTGGGAAGCTGTGGTGGCACGCCACGGCGTGCTGCGTACCAGCTTCCACTGGGACGATGGCGTGGCCATGCAGCATGTGCATGCCCACGTGGAGCTGCCCTGGCAGCACGACGACTGGCGCGCCATGGATACGGCCGCGCAGCATGCCGCCCTGTCGGCACTGCTGGCGCAGGACCGGGTCCGGGGCTTCGACCTGCGCCACGCGCCCCTGATGCGCCTGCATCTGCTGCGCACGGCTGAAGACCGCCATGAGCTGTTGTGGAGCGCCCACCACCTGCTGCTGGACGGGTGGTCGGTCTCGGTGGTGATGGACGAGGTCTTCCGCCTGTACGGCCAGGCACTGGGCGATGGCACGCCAGCGCTGCCGCGCGCGCCCGATTTCGCCGACTGCGTGCGCTGGCACCAGCGGCGCGACGTGCAGGCCGACCAGGCCTTCTGGCGCCAGGCGTTGCAGGGCCTGCACGAGCCCACCTCACTGGCCTTTCTGCGCCAGGCCGGGGAGCCTGTCGAGCCTGAGGCTCCGGACCCGATCGAATGCCTGCTGCCGCCTGCCACCAGCAGCGCCCTGGCCGCGCTGGCCCGCGCCGCGCGTGCCACGCCCGGCATCGTGCTGCAGGCCGCCTGGGCGCTGCTGCTGTCGTGCCACAGCGGCAGCCGCGACCTGGTGTTCGGTGTGACCGTGTCGGGGCGCTCTCCCGACATCGCTGACGTGGAGCAAATGGTCGGCATGCTGATCGCCACGGTGCCGGCACGTGTGCGTGTGGCTGCCGGCATGCCGCTGCTCTCGTGGCTGTCCGCGCTGCAGCAGGACCATCTGGAGCGCGAGCAGCATGCGGCCGCATCGCTGGCGGAAATCCGCCAGGCCTCGGAACTGGAGCCAGGCTGCGATCTGTTCCAGTCCCTGGTTCTGGTGCAGAACTATCCTGCGCCCGATGCGCTGCAGGCCGGAGGTCTGTGCCTGGCCGCAGTCGCCAGCCATGAGCGCACGAACTTCCTGCTCACCCTGGCCTGCATGCAAGGCGCGCACGGATGGCGCCTGGCACTGCACCGCGACCGCGAGCAGGTGCCGGCTGCGGCAGCGCGCCGCCTGCTGTCGCACCTCGATGCGCTGCTTGCCGCCATGGCGGCGCAGCCCGGTCAGGCACTGGGCTCGCTGCTGCAGCTCTCGCCCGAGCAGGCGCGCGATGCCCTGGAGGCCGGCACCGGCCCTGTCGAGGCCATGGACGAGCGCTTTCTGGTGGACTGGATCGACCACTGGGCGCAGCACACGCCCGGCGCCACGGCCCTGGAAGGGCCGCACGGCCGCATGGACTATGCGCAACTGGCGAGGCTGTCGCGCCAGGCGGCCTGCTCGCTGTCTGCCCTGGGTGCAGGGCCAGAAACCCGTGTGGCCCTGTGCCTGGGCCGCTCGCCCGTCTGCCTGGCGGCAATTGCCGCAATCCTGCGCGCGGGCGCAGCCTTTGTGCCCATCGACCCTGCGCTGCCGGCGCAGCGCCAGCGCTTCATGCTGGAGGACAGCGGCGCAGTGCTGGTGCTGGCCGATGCCGCGCTGCCCGTGGCGGAGGAACTGGGTTTGCGCTGCCTCACGCCGGAGCAGTTGTTCGGCACCCTGTCGCCAGACGAGGCTGCCCAGGCCACTGTGCTTGCCCAACCGCAGGCCTCGTCCTCTGCCTATGTGATCTATACGTCCGGCTCCACGGGCACGCCCAAGGGCGTGGTCAACACGCGGGCGGGCATGCGCGCCCTGGCCCATGCCCAGCAGCGCGTGTTCGCGCTGGATGGAAGCGATCGCGTGCTGCAGTTCGCCTCGCTGTCCTTTGACGCCTCCATCTGGGAGATGATCATGGCCTGGCGCCATGGGGCGGCGCTGCTGGTGCCTGCCCCGGACATGGCAAGGGCCGGGCCGCAGCTGCAGGCCTTTGTGCGGCGCCATGGCATCACCGCCGCAACGCTGCCGCCCACGGTGCTGTTCACCCTGGATGCGGCCTCGCTTGATGCGCTGCGCCTGCTGGTGGTGGCCGGCGAGGCCTGTGCACCGGAGTTGGCGCTGCGGTGGTCGGTGGGCCGGCGCTTTTTCAATGCCTATGGTCCGACCGAAGCTTCGGTGGCTGTCAGCGTGCAGGAGGGCGTGCAACGCGCCGACCGGCTGCCCATTGGACGGCCGCTGCCGAACATGCAGCTGCATGTGCTGGACGAGGACATGCGCCTGCTGCCCCCGGGGGCGCCGGGGGAGCTGTACATCGGCGGTGCAGGGCTGGCGCGGGGCTACCTGGGGCGTCCCGGGCTGACGGCGGCCAGCTTTGTGCAGGATCCGTTCGGCGACCCCGGCGAGCGGCTGTACCGCACGGGCGACCGGGGCTGGCGCCTGGCCGATGGGCGCGTGCACTTTGCAGGCCGCAACGACCACCAGGTCAAGCTGCGCGGCCTGCGCATCGAGCTGGGCGAAATCGAGGCCGCGCTGGCCACCCACCCGGGTGTGGAGGCCGCAGCGGTGCTGGTCATCGCGCACGGCGAGGCCGACCACCGGCTGACGGCCTGTGTGGGGGCCGCGCACCCCGTCGGCGCCGAGGCGTTGCGCGCGTACCTGGCGCCCCGCCTGCCTGCGCACATGGTTCCCGCCTATTTCGTGGAGCTGAACCAGCTCCCGCTCACCCACAGCGGCAAGATCGACCGCCAGGCACTGGGCCGGCAACTGGCGGCGCAGCCGGCCCGGCCGTCGTCGCCAGCGCCTGCCGCCGACGCCGACGCCGCTGCAGGCGACGCCTGCGCACGGCTGGCGGCGGTCTGGGCCCAGGTGCTGGGCGTTGCCGAGGTGGGGCCGCACCAGAGCTTTTTCGAGCTGGGCGGGGACTCCATTCTTGCCATCCAGGTGGTTGCGCGGGCCAACCGGCAGGGGCTGGCCATCACGCTGGCGCAACTGATGGACCCGGCCTCGCAGACGGTGGCTGCTCTCGTGGCGCTGCTGGGTCAGGACGGAGGGCCGATGGTGCAGCCCCACGCCACCGAGGACGTTGCAGGCGATGGCCGCGTGCCGCTCACGCCCATCCAGCGCTGGTTCCTGGCGCTGGAGGCTCCGCAGCGCCAGCACTACAACCAGAGTTTCCTGTTGACCGTGCCTGCCGACCTGGCGCCCGGGCGGCTGCAGGCCGCGCTGGCGCTGCTGCTGCAGCGCCATGATGCGCTGCGCCTGCGCTATCGCCGGGAGGACGGCGGCTGGGTGCAGACGCTGGCCGATGGCCTTGTGCCGCCTGCGGTCCCGCTGCTGCAGGTGGTGGCATCGCCGCCTGGCGAAACGCCGGCCGCCTGGCGCGAGCGGCTGCAGACCGCCGCCGTGGCCAACCAGGAGCGGCTGGACCTGCAGGCGGGCCCGCTGATGCACGCGGCTCTGTACCTTCCCCCTGGCCAGGAGGAGGCGCCAACTCATGCACAGCCAGAGGCACAGGCACGCCTGCACCTGGTCGTGCACCACCTGGCCATCGACGCCGTGTCCTGGCGCGTACTGCTGGACGATCTGGCCGAGGCCTGCCGCCTTGGCCGCATTGCCAGGCCGCCCGGCGCGTCCTTCAGCCATTGGGCGGCAGCCGTGTCGCGCCATGCCGCATCGCAGTCGGCGCGTGCCGAGCTGCCGTACTGGCTGGCCCAGTCAGGCGACGCCTGCCTGCCGCTGGCGCGTGGCGCCGGGGCGGCCTCCACGGTGGGCGAAGCCGTCACCCTCGGCGTGCAGTTGTCCGTGGACGAGACTGGCGCCTTGCTGCGCGAGGCGCCACGGGCCCATGGTGCCTCCATGCAGGAGCTGCTGCTGGCGGCGCTGGCCTCGGCCCTGGCCGGTCGCGTCCAGGGCCGCTGCATCGGTGTGGCGCTGGAGTCGCATGGCCGCGATGTGGTGCTTGAAGGCCTGGAGGTGGGCTCCACCGTAGGGTGGTTCACGGCGCTGGCACCCCTGGCACTGCCCCTGCCACGGTCGTTGCCCGATGCCCCGCCTGCGGACGGCGCTGCGGGCCCGTCCGCGCTGTCTGCTCTTGCGGCCGTGCGTGAGGCGCTGCGCGCCATGCCGCGGCGCGGCTTCGGCTACGGCGTGCTCAGCCAGCTTTCGCCCGAGCCGGCCGTGCGCCAGGCCCTGGCCGCGCAGGCCCCGCCCGGCATCGCCTTCAACTACCTGGGGCAATGGGATACGGCCTGGCCCGAAGGCGAGGGCCTGCGCCCGGCGCCGGAGCGCGACGGCCCGGGCTTCGCGGCGAGCACGCCGCGTGCCTTCCCGCTGGAAGTCAATGCCATGGTGGCGGACGGGCGGCTGGCGCTGGATCTCACCTACGATCCCCGGGACCTGGAGGAAGGCTGGATTGCGGCGCTGGCCGCCGACATGCAGGCCTGGCTGGTGCACGCGGCGGCCAGTGCGCGGCAAGCCGGTCCTGTACAGGCAGGCGGCGCACAGGCCAGCCCGTCCTTGCGCGCGCCAGCCTTGCCCTCGCATGGCCTGGGGCCGCAACAGGACGCCATGCTGGCCCACGCCCTGGCCTGCCCGGGATCGTCCGCCTATGTGGTGCAACTGGGGGCCAGCCTGCCTGCGACGCTGGATGTGCCCGCTTTCATGGCTGCCTGGAACGCCGCCGTGGCTCGCCATGCGGCGCTGCGCGCCTGTTTCTCTGTGGACGCAGCAGACGGGTCGGGGCGCCAGCATGTGGACGACAGCCTCACCGCCGCGCCCTGGCGCACCGAGGACTGGTCTGCCTGGACACCCGCCGATGCACAGGTCGCATACGATGCGCTGCGCGAGATCGAGCAGGCGCGCGGCTTCGATCTTGCCAGCGCCCCGCTGATGCGCTTTGCGCTCGCCCGCATGCCGGACGGCGGCTGGCGCTTTTGCTGGACCTACCATCACCTGCTGGTCGATGGCTGGTCGATGCCGATTTTGATGGCCGATGTGCAGGCCGTTTATGCGGGCCGCTTGCCCGGCGCGGCGGCGCCCGACACTCCAGCGCCCGACGTGCGGCGCTTCCTCGACTGGCTGGATGCGCAGGATGCGGGCAGCGCGCAGGCCTTCTGGAAGAATGAACTGGCGGGCCTGGCGCCCTCGCGCTGGCCTGCTGCAGAGGCAGCCGTGGCCAGCGGACGTTCCCGCCAGGTGCACCGGGTGCTGGCAGCCGGGACGGGCGCCAGCGTGGCTGCCTTTGCCCGCCGCCACCGCCTGTCGGTGCCCAGCGTGGCCCTGCTGGCGTGGGCGCTGGTGCTGGCGCGGCACATGGGGCGCGACGACCTGGCCTTTGGCGTCACCTCGGCCCTGCGTCCCGCCGAACTCGAGGGTGCCGAGGCCATGGTGGGCGCCATGTTGGCCACACCGCCGCTGCGCGTGAGGCTGGACCGGGCGCAGGGCTTTGCCGCCGCCTGCCAGCAGTTGCAGCGCCGGCGCATGCAGGCGTCCGGTCATGCCTGGCTGGCGCCGAGGGCTATCGCATCGGCCGCCGGGCTGGCCGCTGCCGATGACCTGTTCGGCACGGCGCTGCGCATCCAGAACTACCCGCTGGGCGAGCTGGGCAGCGACAGCGCCGCCCTGGCTTTTCACGATGTGGACATCCGTGACGCCTGGCACCACCCGTTCAACCTGGAAGTCATGCCCGGCGACGATTTTCGCCTGCTGGCGGTGCACGACGCGCTCAAGGTCGCTCCCGCCGTGGCCGACGCCCTGCTGGAGTCCATGGCGCACCTGCTGGAGACGCTGGACCAGGACCGGCCGTTGACCTATTGGCTTGAGGAGACACATGGCTGACGCAACACCGCTTTATCTGCGCGAGGACGTGGTGGCCGTGCCACGGTTCGCGGGCTGGTATGCCTGGTCCTTTCTGATTTCGCCCGCCACGGCGGCCCTGTACCTGGCCAACCGCTACGTGCGCATCATGGAGTCCTATCTGGAGGCGCCCGAGCTGCATGCCCAGGCAGTGGCCAATGCCGCCATGCGCGGCGGCCCCTTCATGGACTGGCCGGCCGAGCGCCGCGGGGACATACAGGCCCTGCTGGACGAGACGCGCCAGCGCCATGCCGGGCTGCTGTCGTTTGCTGCCGATCTGGGGCAGTGCTGGGAGTTGCTCAAGACCCAGGCCGACGGGCATTCGATGGCGCAGCTGTATCCGCGCCTTCCCGATTCGGTGCGCGGCTATGCGGAGCTCGTGTACTCGCTGACCGGCGCACCGGACCTGCGCCTGATCGAGGCGCTGCTCTACCGCAGCCCGCTGTATGACACTTCGGCTCAGAGCACGCTGGTGATGCGCGGCGGCGATGTGCGGCCCTTTGCCCTGGGCACGCCGCAGCTCGAACGTGACGGAGCGGTCGCCCTGCAGATTCCGTATGCCAGCCCCGCCAACGACATGCTGGCAGCGCTGCGGCACGCACCGCGCCCCTTCGACGCCATCGCCGAGTCGCTCGGGCTGGAGGGCGCGCGGGCCGACCGCTTCCACGCCTTGCTGACCGGCACGCCACCGGCCCGGCGCGGTGGGGACTTGGCGGACACGGCGCCGGTGGGGAGCGCGCGCTGGCGGTATTTCGGCCATGCCTGCGTGCTGGTCGAGACGCCAGGCGGGCGCAGCGTGCTGATCGATCCCCTGGTGCCTGCCGGTGGCAGCGCGGGCCAGACACCGCGCTTCACGCTGGCCGACCTGCCGCAGCGCATCGACTGCGTGGCGCTGACGCACAACCACCAGGACCATGTGCAGCTGGAGACCTTGCTGGCCCTGCGCTCGCGCATCGGTCGGGTTCTGGTGCCAGCCGGCGGGGGAGGCAGTCTTGCCGACCCCTCGCTCAAGCTCGCACTGCAGGCGGCGGGCTTTGCCGATGTGCAGGAAATCGGCCCGCTGGAGGTTTTCAGCGAGGGCGACCTGACGGTCACCGCCCTGCCTTTCCTGGGCGAGCATGCCGACCTGGACATCCGCACCAAGGCCGCCTGGCTGGTGGATGCCGCTGGCAGCCGGCTGCTGTTCGCGGCGGACTCCAACAATCTGGAGCCTCGCCTTTACGAGCACCTGCGCCCCGTGGTGGGTTCGCTGCAGGCCCTGTTCATCGGCATGGAGTGCGAGGGCGCACCCCTGAGCTGGCTGTACGGTCCGCTGCTGCCGACACCGCTGGACCGCGCACGCGACCAGTCGCGCCGGCTCGACGGCTCGGACTACCGCCGCGCCATGGGCCTGCTGCGCGTGCTGCAGTGCGAGCAGGTCTTCGTCTATGCACTGGGGCTGGAGCTGTGGCTGTCGTTCATCACCAGCATCGAGTTCGACCCGGAGTCGGCCGCCATGCGCTCCGTGCGCTCCCTGCTGGCCGCCTGCGAGGATCTGGGCATCCCGGCCGAGCGCCTCTACGGAAAAGCCGAAGGCTGAGGCCCCGAATGCACCCCGTTCGCAGTCCCCTGACCCCCTCCTGCGCCCCCGGCCAGGGCGCGGCGCGCAGGGTTGACTGTTACCTGTGTTTCACGAATGATTCCGGTGTCGGTGACACTTTGGAACATTTGTGTTCCGCCGTGGCACTGGGCGAACTCCGCTTCCTGTGCCGCCTTCCCGGCGCCGTGCGCCGGGCCACTTGTTCCCCAACTGGAGATTTCCCATGAGCGTGGAAAAAGCCGAAAGTACCGTGAGCCCCGCCACCGACACGGCCATTGCCGATGCTGCCGTGGCCTCTGCCGACACAGCCGATGCGCCCCTGACCCCTCAGGAGCGGCAAAACGAGGCCCTGCACACCATCAAGAACCACGTGATCACGGCCATGGGCATCGGCATCCTGCCGGTTCCGGGCCTGGACCTGATCGCCCTCACCGGCGTGCAACTGAGCCTGCTGCGCAAGGTGGGCCGCCTGTACGGCCATTCGCTGTCGGACGAGACCGGCAAGAAGCTGCTGGGCGCGTTGCTGGGAGGCTACCTGCCGCTGGTGGTGACGGCACCGCTGGCCAGCCTGCTGAAGTTCATCCCGGGCGTAGGCATCGCCGCCGGCGTGCTGGCCCAGTCCACTTTGGCGGGCGCGACCACCTACGCGGTCGGCAAGCTGTTCATGCAGCATTTCGAGACGGGCGGCACCTTCCTGGATGTCAAGGTCTCGGACATGAGCAGCAAGCTCAAGCAACAGGTGGAAGAGGGCAAGGCCTTCGTCCAGAAGAACGTCGGCGGCGGCAAGGCCGGCGCGTCCTGAGCAGGCACTGCCCGGTTGCGATGACATCGATGCAGCCCTCCCGCTGCCCCTGGCTGGCCTTCGGTGCAGGTGCGGCGGATGCAGGCGTGCGCCTGCTGTGCCTGCCCTTCGCCGGTGGCGGTGCCTCGGCCTATCTGGGCTGGCGCCGCCATCTGCCAGGCGTGGCCGTGGCGCCGCTGCAGTACCCGGGCCACGAAACGCGGCTGTCGGAAAGGCCGCTGGTCAGCCTGGACGCCATGCTGGCCGGCCTTGCCGACGCAGTGGCGCCCTGGCTGGACCGTCCTTACGCGCTCTTTGGCTGCAGCCTGGGCGCGCGCCTTGCGTTTGCCCTGGCCCGGCACCTTGCCGCACGCGGCCTGCCGCCACCGTGCGGGCTGCTGGTGGCCGCCAGCGCGCCCCCCGGTCGCCCGGCCGTGGCCGATACGGCTGGCCTGGATGATGGCGCCTTCCAGCAGCTGGTCCGCTCCTATGGCGGCATCCCGCCCGAGCTGGATGCCGACCCTGGTTTCTGGACCATGATGCTGCCCGTGCTGCGGGCCGACTTCGCGCTGGCGGCCCAGCCGCTACCGGGGCCGGGGCATCTCCTGGATTGCCCCGTGGTGGCCTATGCGGGACGGGCCGATACGCTCGCCACGCCCCTGGCGATGGCGGGATGGTCCGCCATGACCACGGGTGGCTCGCGGCTGCATTGCTTCGATGGCGGGCATTTCTTCCTCCAGTCGGCTCCCGACTTCCTGGACACTCTGTCCGCCGACATCGACCGCCTGCGCCTGGGCGCAGCGGCCTGCCTGGTGCCTGCATGAACGATTTCCCGATGATGACGAGCGGCGCGCTGCGTGCCGCGCTGCTGTGTACGTTGATGGCGGGCGGCCTGGCCGCCACCACGACGGGCGCCAGGGCCCAGGACGTGGGGCACCGGCTGGGCAGCAGCAACCATGTGATCGAAGAGCCGCTGCAGGAACTGGTCAAGAGGCGCCGGCCCAAGGGGCAGATCTATGTGTCCATTCCCCAGGCCCTGGTGATCCTGGCCAACGACGGCATGAACCGCCGCTCCGTGTGCTCGCCCCAGATCCAGGTGAACAACTCCTCCAACCAGACCATGGAGGAACTGGTGGCCGGCATCCGCTACCGCAAGCAGGGCAACGACAAGTCGGCCGGCAGCACGATCGCCCGCTTCTATGTGCTCAAGGTCGGCAAGCAGGACCTGACCCATCTGTCCAATGCCATCGATGTGGGCAACTGCGACAACCTGACTGGAGAGCTCGAAGTCATCGAGTGCACCTACTCCAACGGCGCCGACTGCTCCGCCGACGTGCGTGCGCTGGCCTACGGCGCCATTCCCCTGAAGATCATCGACAAGAAATAGGAGCCCGGGCATGTCGAACGCCTTTCTCATCTATCTGATTTTGTGCCTGATCGTTTCCTTCATCGGCCGGCGCACCCGCCTGGGCTGGATGCGTACCCTGGTCGTGGCTTTCATGCTGACGCCGCTGGTGGCATTCATCTACCTTCTGCTGTTCGCCTCGCTGCAGGCCGAAGACCGCCTGGGTGGCCGCTGACGCATGCGCCTGACGGAACTCCTGATCCGCGATGCGCGGACCCCGCTGCAGCGCCTGGGCTTTGTCGCTTTCCTCGCCGGCGCCTCCAGCACGGTGATCCTGGCCGTGGTCAACTCGGTGGCGACGGACAGCCAGCTGCATTCGGGCGGCAACGCCCAGTACGTGGCGCTGTACGGATTGGCGCTGCTGGTCTACATCTTCAGCCAGCGCTATGTTCTCAACACCACCACCGACGAGGTCGAGCGCATCGTTGACGAATGGCGCCGCCGCCTGATCCGCAAGCTGGCCGCCAGCCGCCTGGTGGGGGTGGAGAAGATCGGCCATGGCGCCATCTTCACGGCCATCAATGCCGATACGCAGACCGTCTCGCACACTGCCGGCAGCCTGATCCTGGGCGTGCAGGCCGTGATGATGATCCTGTGCACGGCGGTCTACATCGCCACGCTGTCCCTGCCTGCGCTCGGGCTGGTGGTGGTGGTCCTGATGCTGGCCGCGCGCGTATATGCCCGCCGCGGCCAGCGCGCCAGTCAGGATCTGCGCCGCGCGCATGAGGAAATCGGCGCCCTGCACGAGATGGTCGAGGCGCTGCTGGGCGGCTTCAAGGAAATCAAGCTGTCCAGCCGCCGCGCCGCGGAACTGCTGGACGATGCGGTGCGCGTGTCCTCGCGCACGGCCCACTACCGTTCGCTGGCGCAGCGCACGCTGGGCATGAACTTCGTGTTCTCCCAGGCGGCGATCTTCGTGCTGCTGGGCTCGCTGGTCTTCATCCTGCCGGTGTTGAGCACGACCTTCGCGGCCATCACGGTCAAGGTGCTGACCGCCGTGCTGTTTCTTGTCGGGCCGGTGTCGGGGGTGATCTCCGCCGCGCCGCAGATCACCGTGGCCAATGCGGCTGCGGAGAACCTGCTGGCTGTCGAGAAACTGCTGGATGACAACGTGGAGCCTCCGGGCACCGGCGCCGGTACGGGTGCCGATGCCGGTACGCGTGCGGGCAGTGCACCCGCGGGCTTCGACACCATCGAGTTGCGCCATGCCGTCTTCACGCGAGGCGAGGGCAGCGACCGTTTCACGGTGGGGCCTGTCGACCTGAGCATCCGCCGGGGCGAGACCTTGTTCATCACGGGCGGCAACGGTTCGGGCAAGACTACGCTGGTCAAGATGCTGACGGGGCTGTATCCGCTGGACTCCGGCTCCCTCGTCCTGGACGGGCAGCCCGTGGATGCCCAGGGCCTGCAAGGCTACCGCGACCTGTTCGGCGCCATCTTCTCGGACTTCCACCTGTTTCGCACGCTGTACGGCCTGGATCCTGTCGATAGCGCACATGCCGATGCGCTGATCGACGAGATGGAGATCGAGAGCAAGGTGCACATAGAGGGCGGCCGGCGCTTCTCGACCGTGGGCCTGTCCACCGGACAGCGCAAGCGCCTGGCCCTGGTGGCGGCCCAGCTGGAAGGCCGCCCCGTGCTGGTGCTTGACGAATGGGCGGCAGACCAGGATCCGCATTTCCGCGCCAAGTTCTACGAGGTCCTGCTGCCGCGCCTGCAGCACAAGGGGGTGACCGTCATCGCCATCACCCATGACGACCGCTATTTCCACCACGCGGACCGCCGCGTGCACATAGAGGACGGGCGCATCGCCTCCGTCTCCAACCGAGGGAGTGCATCATGAACGCCACCACCGCAAGCCGGGATGGCGGCATGGCCGCGATGGGCCGCAGGCTGTGGGCACGGCTGCGTTTTTTCGGGGACGATCTGCTGATCGCCGCCGTGGTCCTGCTGGTCCTGCTGGTCTTTCTGCTGCCCTCCATGGTCGTCACCATTCCGCCGGGCCACCTCGGGGTCCACTGGAAGCGCTTTGGCGGCGGCACGGACATCGATTCGGTGCGCTCCGAGGGCACGACCCTGATTCTGCCCTGGGACATCCTCTACATCTACGACGCCCGCCTGCAGAGCGTGGACCGCGAGTACGAGGTGCTGGCCTCCGACGGACTGAAGCTGCAGGTCACGCTGGCCTGGCGATTCCGCCTGGTGCCCGAGTTCCTGGGGGAGTTGCACCGCTATATCGGCAGCGACTACACCGAGACCCTGGTGGGCCAGTCCATCGGTGCGCGTGCGCGCGACGTGATTGCCATCTACCGCCCCGAGGATATCTACACCAGTCACCGTCTGGAGATCCAGAACCAGATCTCGGAGTCGGTGCGCTACGACATCCGCCACCGCTTCAACACCGAACTGCGTTCTGGCCAGGAGTGGGTGCTGATCGAGGACGTGCTGATCAAGCGCATCGTGCTGCCGGACGGCGTGGAAGATGCCATCGTGCGCAAGAACGTCACCCGCCACGAAGTCGAGCAATACGCGCTGATGGTGGAAAAGGAAGGGCAGGAGAGCGAGCGCAAGCGGGTTGAGGCACTGGGCATCCGCAACTTCCAGGAAATCATCAGTGGCGGCATGAACGATGCCTATCTGCGCTGGCGCGGCATCGAGGCGACCCTGGAGCTGGCGCGCTCCGAGAATGCCAAGGTGGTCATCATGGGCAACGACAAGACGGGCGGGCTGCCGCTGATCTCCATCGGTGGCGAGGGCCTCAAACCCGAGGGCAAGACGGCCGGCAAGCCGGTCGCCGGCACCAGCAGGGGCGATGCCTCCACGCCTGCAGATGCCGTTGCCGGACCGCTGGTGCGCGACGCCAGGCCTGCCTCGTCCGCCATGCCACGGCCGACGGTTCCCGACACGCAGCGGCGCGAGACGGCCAGGCCGGAAGCCATCCCGGCGCCTGCTGCGGCTGCGTCTCCGTCTCCGTCAACGCAGCGCGATGGCATCGCGGCCGCCAGGTGACACTGCAGCGGCTGCGCGTGCCGGCCCATGCGCCGCTGGATTTTGAGCTGCCACCCCTGGCGCCGGACTCTGCCGTCTGCCTGGGGCTGACACTGGACTGGACACTCGAGCGCGTCTTTCACCCGGCCCTGGCGGCGCATACCGCCACCTGCGAACATGCGCGCGCTGCGCGTTTTGTGCAGGGGCGCGATGCGCTGCGCCACCTCGCGGGGCGCAGCCTGCTGCGGCGTCTGGCCAGCGCCTATGGCGGCATGCCGGCGCTGGCGCCGCTGGCACTCAACTCCTTTGGTCGGCCCGATTTCGCGGCCTTCGGGCTGGGTTGCAACCTGAGCCACAGCGGCAACCAGGTCTGGGCCGTGGCCACGCGCTGCACCACGGCAGGCATCGACGTCGAATCCGCCCAGGCACCCCCTGACTTCCTGGGCATTGCGGCCTGTTTCCACCCCACGGAGAAGCGGGCCATCGAGGCCCTTGCCGAAGAGGCGCCCGGTGCGGCCATGCGCTGCTGGGCGCGCAAGGAGGCAGTGTCCAAGGCAGTGGGCCAGGGGCTGTCGCTGCCGCTGGATGCCTACGCCGTGGACTGCGGGCCTGCCGCCTCCGGTTGGCTGTGCCATGCTCCGGCCGGCATGGCGCCACAGGACTGGACCACGCTGGATCTGCCTGTGCCGGCCGGCTATGTGGGCGCGCTGGCCGTGGGGGCGCCGGGAGTCCAGGTGCAAGTGCTGCTGCTGGAGATGGTGGCCTGAGCGGGGCTGATCCCGGCGCGCCGTGCATACCATGCGTGAAACGAGGGCTGAACCATGACCATTTCCCGAGCCTTGACCCGCAATGGCCTGCGCCGGCTGCGTGCGCGCGAAGTCATCCGCAATCACACGCTGATGACCGCTGCCAGCGCTGCGGCGCCTCCCGGCATGATCAGCGCGGCCGTCGCCATGGCCGTGCAGCTGCGCATGGCGCAGCGGCTGTGCCTGCTGTTCGGCGCGCCTTTCACACAGGAGCTTGCGGTGCAGGTCATCACCGGGCTCGTGCAGGCCATGGAGCCGCCGCGCCTGGGCACGCAGGTGCTGCGCCTGGCTTCCATTGCCAGCTGGTTTACCGGACCGATGACTTGTGCAGGCATCAATGCCGCCTATACCTGGGCCATCGGCGAGGCCTTGCTGGAGCAACTGGCCACGCATGCCAGCCTGGGAATGCCGCCTGCCAGCCCGCGCCTGCCGGCTTGACGGCGCGCGACCTGCAACGGGCTGCGCACTGCGGCCTGGCAAGGTCGCCCTTGAGACGCTGTTGCGCGCGGCAAGGCCCGCAGGCGCGTCGTACGCGGCTACCATCAGGGTTACTGCTGCGCCGGGTGCTGTGGGCGCTGCCTAGAATCTGTTGCAGTGCAATAGATCAATTGCCCGTACAAGCACGTACAAGAGGAGAAGCATTGCAATGCAAGAGACGACAACAGCCGCCGCCCCCAGCGCACAGCGCGTGATCAAGAAATACCCCAACCGCCGTCTCTACGACACCAACACGTCCTCCTACATCACGCTGACGGAAGTCAAGCAGCTGGTGATGGGCAACGAGCCCGTGGTGGTCAAGGACGCCAAGACGGGCGAAGACCTCACGCGCAGCATCCTGCTGCAGATCATTCTGGAAGAAGAGGCGGGCGGCGCCCCCATGTTCTCCGAGACCGTGCTGGCCAACATCATCCGTTTCTACGGCCACGCCATGCAGGGCTACATGGGCTCCTACCTGGAAAAGAACGTGCAGATGTTCACCGACTTCCAGAACAAGCTGGCCGAGCAGGCCCAGGGTACGTCGCCCGAGGCCTGGAGCCAGTTCATGCGCATGCAGCCGCCCGCCATGCAGAACATGATGAGCAGCTACATGGAGCAGTCGCAGAACATGTTCGCCCAGATGCAGGAGCAGATGCAAAAGCAGACCGAGCAGATGCTGGGCGCGCTCGGGATCAAGCGCAATAGCTGAGCTTGCAGGGATAAGTTCGGGGGCGGTTTACCAAGTTCGCGCAGAACTGGGACAATATCGCCCCTATGACCCCCACGAGCGACGCAACAACCATGACAACCCCTGCCGGCGCGGCCGCTCCGCGCGTGGGCTTCGTCTCCCTCGGGTGCCCCTGAGTGATTGTAAATATATCAATTTAACCGAATTTTAACTGGGTGTATGATTGATTAACCTTAGCAATCGACAGGACGATCTTAGCTAGCCTTAGTTGTCTACATCTTGCGACCAACTGCGTGGCCTTAAAAAGGGGCTTGGTAGGCGATGCCATGAGGTTAGCCTAGTCAGCTGGGGGTCAGTTTTCTCATCCTGAGCGGCTTGTATATGCTACGGAGTCTTTTGTGTAGAAGATTTCTTGCATAGAGAGCGCAAATCATCACCCCTGCAAAGAAGATTGCCAAAATGATAATTCCGCCAAAAGCCATCGACCTTATGCAAGGAGTATCGCCCATACTAAATCTGTCTGATAGAGAAATTTTTAATCCGGAAGGCGTGGGTTTTGATTTGCGTCTCTCTACTGTCCATACTTTATATGGCAGAGGGGCGCTTTTGGTGGATACTCGGAAAACACCGAAGGCCGCGCAGTTGGATCATGATTCAGATGGAGTTTTTAGTTTAAAGCCAAAAAAGTGGTATTTGGTGACGACAGTGGAAACCATGAATTTGCCTAAGAATATGGCTGCTGTTGTATTTCCCCGAAGTACTCTTTTCCGTAGTGGTGTTGAATTACATACTAGTATTACCCCTCCAGGGTACGAGGGGGCTCTGACATTCGGTCTTTCAGTTAGTCATGAGGATGGCTTTCTTATTGAAAAAGGGGCGCGTTTCTGTCACTTGGTGTTGTTTGAGGTTCAAGAAGGTTCTACTAACTACCGTGGGCAATGGAATAGAGGTCGTATAGACTCACCTAACGAAGAGAGGCAAGTGTAGTGAGCGTTATCCATGTTAAAAAGAGATCTACAAAAGATTACAAAATTTTCAATGAAAGCTCATCTTCTGATAAAAGCTTACTTTGGTTATCCGATAAGGCCGATGTCGAGTCATTCTCAATAGACCTTACCGTAGGTCAGGAGTGGAGTGAGAAGTATGGGCCGGAATCGAATGCGATGCACGAAATTACCGAGGCAGGCATTCAGATACTTAGGCACGGCTCAGTTGTTGTGGCTGCAGCAGAAGAAATCCGGGTTCCATATAATATGTATGGAATACTCGTTCCTACCGGAAGTCTTTTTTTGGATAAAGGTGTGCTTATCGCACCTGCAAAAGTGGAGCCTGCTTTTCAAGGGAATTTGAAGCTTCGTCTTTTTAATACTACGGGAATTAAGCATAGATTAAAAAAGGGGGATAAACTCGGTTCTGTTGTTTTCTTCTCTACTGAAACTACCCAATTCCAGGAGCCAATAACGAAGAAGAGCATATTGGTTGCTGAGCCTGTGCCTATAGGACGTCGAGTGCTAGGATGGTTTAGGGCATATGGAGGTTCTATTGCGAAGTATTTATTTTTATTTTGTAGTGGGTCGGTCGGCGCTGCTTTGTTGCTTCACTTTGTTTTGCAGCCATATTTCCCAAATAATAGTGCATCGGCTACATCGGCTACATCGGCTACATCGGCTACATCGGCTACATCGGCTACATCGGCTACATCGGCTACATCGGCTACATCGGCTACATCGGCTACCCCATCTACTGGCTCGCCAGCATCTACTCCTACTCAGCGTCCGAAAAATAAACCATGATTGTTGTGTCTGAAAATTTGGCAGGTATCGTACGATCGCTTCAAATCTGCGATCAAGCGCTTGTTGAAGAGTTTTCAATAAAAATTCGCCTTGATCGTAAGATTTATCGACTGCAGAAGCCTGTTGATGATCTGCCTTCTATTAAATATGGTTCCCATATTGATCATAAATTGTATTTTGGTGATTTGGAGACAATCACGGAGACGTTGACTCTTGGTCCAGGAGAATGCGCTCTGGCATGTTCACAAGATAAATATATTATGCCAGCGGGATATTTCGGACTGATACAAACCAAGGGAAGTCTGGCTAGAATCTTCGTTTCAGCCACAGCGAATGATGGTCAGGTTGAGCCGGGGTACTCTGGAAAAATTACCTTGGAACTAATAAATCACTCACCGTTTTCGATAGAAATTCGCCCCAGTGCCATCGTTGCCCAGATGTTTGTTTTTCGGTGCAGCAGCGAGGCCTCTAAGCTTTACAACGGACGTTATCAGGGCGCGGAAGGTCCTACGTTGCCAAATTTCGATTCTATCTGAGCTAGCCAATTTTCATGAAATTTTCGTGCTTTATGTTGGATGGGTATTTCATGATTATATAGCCCAGTGTTATTTTGAAAATTTAATGTTTCAGTATAATAATATTATCTAATCTGAATTGCTTTATATATTTTTTAGGGTGAGTTATTAACAATCTAAGTTTCTTCGTCCATTTACTCTGATAAACCTATGTTGATAGGCTTGCTCAGAATACGTAGGAAACCCTTACCCTGCAAAAAGTTGCGGTAGCAGTTGATAGCCACCGCCTGCGCCTCGCGTGCCACCTCTTTGCCAGCGGCGATGACTTGGCCATCCTCCGTGATGATGGCCAAGCGCCCGGGCTTGCCATTGATGCTCACGCTCAGCCCCTCATGGCTCACCGCACTGATTTGTACGCCGTCAATGTTGCCGGTAGGTTGGGTGCCGATCATGCGTATACCTCCTCTCGACTATTGCGGTACGGTTTGGTTGTGCTGAGGTCGCTATTAACTTGGAGCATTTCGCCACCGCCGCTCTCTGTACGAGCGATCAGCCTGCGCGTCACTTCTTGGATCTCGTGAGCCGTCAACTGCTGCAACTGGAATTCATGCAGGTCAATCGCGGTTGTGAGAGCGTCCAGCTCGTAGAAGTGCACAGCGCTTGGATGCCATGCGCTGCCGGTGCGGCAGCGTGCGAAGTAGGCTTCGCATGCTGCCTGGGCACTGTCGAAATGTTCGGCCAAGCCGTGGACGATGCCCCCGCGTTCTATCTCCTGGGCCACCTGAATAGTGCTGTGCATGACGGTGGCATGTAGCTCCGTGGCTGTACCGGCGCGGATCTGCGCGAAGCATTCGCGCACGGGGTCGATGATGGAGGCGATCTCTTTGCTCGTCAGCTTGGTGCCGTGGTGATTGATCACGGCAAACGTGTCGGGACGACCCGCCCAGCGACTGCGGAAAGGTTTGCGGCGTCCGTTCATGCCAGGCTCTCCAGTTCCTTGGTATCGAAGATTGAAGCCTTGGCCACGGTGCCAGGCTTTCCCGAGAACTCCACTTTCCAGCCGTCTGCCGTGCATGCCCTGATCGTGCCTTCTCGCCAGCGATAGGCGCTATCCGGATTGAGCACGCGCACGCGCTGGCCCACGATGGGGTCTGCTGTGTAGCACTCCAGCTCCTCTGGCTCAAAGCCTGTGCGTTGGCCGACGCCGGCGCCAAATTCCACGATCAGTGCCAGATCTCCAAGGCGCACCACGCCTACGCGGCCGCACTCTTTACGCGGGCGCCCGGTCGTGCCCTTGAGGCCAGCTTTCACGCGCACCAGGTCACCGGCCGCGAACGTGGGCGCCTGGCTGGTGGCTGCTTGATCTGCTGCCCCGGTGTCGGCGTGCGCACTGTCCTGGCCATCGTTAGCGGTGGCAGTCTGCGCGGGCGCAGACTGCTGCGTGTCAGGGGTCTTGGCTTGGTCAACATCAGCGGCCGCAGGGGAGGGCGGCAGGCCCTGCGCAGCGTCAGCTGCGACTGGGCCTGCGTCGTCGCCCTGTGCGGCTGCAGCCGCACCTTGATCTTGGTCTTGGAGCGCGGCCGCGATAGCGGCCGAGGCTTCGGCGGCAGTCGTCTTCGGCTCGGCGCTCGCACGCGCAGCGGGGGATTTTTTGGCTTTGCCCTTCGCGCGACTCTCGCCAGCGCGCGCAGCGGGATCAAGGGGTAGATCCGCCTTCGGAGCTGCAGATTCGGAGGCCTTCGCGGCTGCTTTCGCCTGGGCCTGTGCTTCGGCGGCGCGCTGATTGGCCTTGGTCTTGGCCTTGACGGCTGCGATGTCTACGCTCCAATGCGCAGCAACCAGGTGCAGGCCTTTGTTTGCGTCGGCGTCGTCATTGAGCCAGTGGCGGTATTCAACGTCTCCATACATCACCAGCAGCTGCAGCAGGTCGCCGGGCGCATCGTTGTCGGCGATGTGCTGCAAGAGGCCCTCTACGGGCGCAACCTTGCCCAGATCCAGCAGCTTGCACAGCTTCTTCGCGCGGTCCTGGCTGTAGGTTCTGGCAATGTTGCGGGCGCAGTAGCGCAGCAATTCATCGGACACCGGCGCGCCGCCAAGTTCGCTGAGCGCGGCCCAGGTTTCGGTGAGCACGTCCCAGCGCCATTGCGTTTCGTAATCGCTTTTTCGCTTCTGGTCGGCGGCATACTTGGCTTGCTGTTGCTCGCGTTGGGCTTCCTGCTGGATCTTCTCGGCAGCCTCTTCCTGCTGAGCCTCTTTGAGCAGTAGTTGTGCCTGGTCTGCTGTGATCACCGCGACAAGTTCGCCATTCTTGTGGGGATTGGCGATCAGGGTGGGCAGGATGCCCTGCCTTTCCATGGCTTTGCCGATCAATTTGCGCAGGGGCTTTTCGGTGGGGCTGTCGCGCTTGTCATCGAGGCGCAGATAGCCGGCCACTTCACCGGACCAGGCGCTTGGCATCAGGGTCTTGGCTTCGCGGCCTTCGATGATGTGCTGCCCGCGCTCTACCGCTGTGCGCTTGATGGCGATGGCGTGGGCCTCTTCTTTCTCGCGGTAGCACTTGGGGTCGGTGCACACGTCTGCACTGACATCCGTAAACAGGTCCGGATTGGCGCCGGTGCGTTTGGGGCAGGCCTTGCAGCTTCCTGCGGCCGGTAGCAGAGCCTCGTCCGTCATCTTGAACGGGGCACTGTGCAGATTGAGCATGTAGTTTTGCTGGACATGCTCGGCGCAGGAGCGATAGCTGGGGGTGTCGCCTCTGTAGTTGGCCTCCGCGCAGTAGCTCAGCGCCTTGAGCTGCAGCCCTTCGTCGGGAATGCGAGCGATCAACTGCGCCTTGCTGAAATCGATCTTGCCCTGGCGCAGTGCGTCGCGGCCTTCCTCGCACAGGTCGAGCACCTTCATCACGTTGAAAATATAGGTGCGGCTTTTGCCCACGTCCTTGGCGATTTCTTCGGCAGTGGTATTGCCCAGATCCAGCAGCTCGCGGTATCCCTCGGCCTCCTCCAGCTTGGTCACGTCCTCGCGCTGCAGGTTCTCTATGACAGCGGCCCGCAAAGCCTCCGCGTCGGACATCGGGCGAATCATCGCGGGGATCTCTGCCATGCCAGCGATCTGGCTGGCGCGCCACCGGCGCTCGCCTGCAACCAGCTCATACTGCGCGCGCTCGCGCTTTTCGGCCTTGGCCCATGCTTGCTCATCGGCAATGCGAGATTCGGGCAGCGGGCGCAGCAGGATGGGCTGGTGCACGCCCGTGGCCTTGATGGACTCAGCCAGTTCCTGCAGCTTTGTGGCGTCGAAGTGCTTGCGCGGGTTGCGCAGGCTGCGGGCGATGCTCAGGACGGGCACATGCAGCATCAGCGCGCCGGCGCCGGGTGTGGGTAGTGCGGCTGTCGGGTTGTCGTTGGCGGTGGTCATGCTGCAAGGCCCTCCTGATGTCCCTTGATGCCGATGGCGCGGCGCGCTGCGTTGCGGACCTCGGCGCTTACGCTGTGCCCGAACTCCTCCGGGTCCAGCAGATCGCGCACCAGGGCAACGCAGGCGGCTGTGTCGGGATCGACGCGCGGGCTGTCATAGATCACGCGGCGGCAGGCCGGTTGCCGCTGGATGTGCTGGATCATTTCCAATGCTGCGGATTCCTGGGGAGCCAGAGGTGCGCCTACGCGGGGTGTGCGCAGATCCGATTCGACTTGGACTGCACCAGGGCCGACATGCTTGATTTCGATGACGATTGCTTTAGCCATGAGCGGCCTCCAGAAGTTGCATTTGGGGTTGGATGGGGGCGGGCTCATGCAGGGGCTGTATGTCGCTGCAGTGGCCCAAGGTGTGGCGGATCTGGTGGACGGGCGCGGTGATGGATACACGCATACCGCGCTTGAATGACTTGGCGCGCTGCTGGGCCTGCGCGCGGGCTGCTGGCGGGTAGACCTGCTCGGCTTTGACAGGCAATTGGCCGGGGCCGTCGCTGTCGATGAGCAGACACAGGACCGGCATGGGTGTGCTGTCCACGCCTTGGGGCAGCGTGCGCACTTCTGCGTCCTGCACCAGGGTGCCGGTGATGAGGATCAGAGCCATGGCGCGCCCCCGAACTTGATGGCAACGAGGGCGCCGAACATGGCCAGGACCAGCCAGCGCAGCACAGTGCGGCGGACGCGGCGCGGCAGGTATGGGCCTTCCATCTGGATGGGCGGGCGGCTCATCGTGCTGCCCTTGCGCTGATGGGATGTCCGTGCCCGAAGAGGTCCATGGCGCGGGCGATGGCATCCGCTGCGCCCGTGGCGCGGATCGTGTGGCGAGTCCGGCCGCATGTGACGGTGTAGAGGGTCATCACTCGCCCCTTGCGTCGTCCGTCAGCTCGACGCCGGCCAGGCCGGGGATGGACATCAGCACGTCGATGACGTGGCAGTCCGGGGGCGGGATGTCGAGGGCGATGTATGCCTCGCCGGCGGCGTGCAGGATGCCTTGCTGCACCCGCGCATTGGCGGCGTCGCACATGGCGGCGAGTCGATAGGGCCAGAGCAGGCGTTCAGGCTGCTGGATGTGCCGCTGCAGCGGCGTCGTGTCTACGGCGAGAGAGAGGGTGCAGACGTGTGCACTGTCTGCTGTACTGCTGCATTGCATGCCGGGCCTCCTGTGCGGTGGAGGGCGCGCGGCGATGCAGGCCAGTGCGCCCGCCTGGGCGATAGCTCAGGCAGGCGAATTACAAATCAATTTGTTGGTTGTGTCAACAAGGCAATTTGTAGATCAAGGAAGCGTTCCGAAAGATGCATCCACAACTATCCCGCTGAACGTGTCTCCGGGTTTCATTTCCAGGTACTTGTGCGGCCAGTCGGGATTGATGGCTTCAAGGTACGGTTTGCCATCGATGACCGTGTAGCGCTTGAAGGTTGCTTCGTTGTCGGCTTCTCTTCGCGCGATCACGAACTGACCAGGAGTGGGGTCTTTGTCGGGATTGACAAACAGCAGCATCCCCTCGGGAAAGGAATAGCGCCCTTGACGATTCGTCATGGAATCGCCTCTAACGCGCAACACATAGCCTCGCGGGCCGAGGTTGTGCGGACTCATGTACCAGTGTTCCGCTTGATAAGGGGTGAATGCTTCGCAGTTTCCATTCCACGCGCCAGCCTGCACCCAGGTGATGAGCGGATAGAGAGCACCCTGTCGGACATCGGGACCGGGTTCAATGTTCGAGGGAGCAGATACATCCGTCGGCTCCCCCTGGCCCGTCGCAAGCCATACAGCACTCACTTTCAGTGCTTCTGCGATCTTCACCAAGTGTTTGCTGCCGGTCGCATTGTTCTTAGGGTCCAGCAAATACTGAATTGCCTGCGGCTTCACGCCCACCACACGTGCTAGCTCGCTCTGGCTGGGCGTGTTGGCACGTTCCATGGCTATGCGGATGCGTTCGGCAAGTTGTGGATTCTGTTCAGGCATGGACTGATGCTACAAATTTCTTTGTTTTGTCGGTTGCAAAATTCTTTGTAGTAAGATACAAAGCAGCTTGTTATGAACCAACAAACTGCTTTGAATCCTCACGACGCGCTCCTTGCTGCCATCAAGAAGGCAGGTGGCCAAGCCGCGCTTGCTCGTCTCCTCGGCAAGAAGCAGGGGCATGTGTCGTATTGGCTGGACTCTGGGAACGGAGTCCCAGCTGAGTACTGCCCTCTCATCGAGGAGGGCACTGGGGTTCTCTGTGAACAGTTGAGGCCGTGTGTGCGCTGGGACGTTCTGTTGCGCCGTGGCGCTCATACGGTGGGAGACACCAGTGCATAGCCTTTTCTCCCCCTCCAGCCTCCCGGCAACGTCGCCCGGGATTCGTCTCCTTCCCCAACTTGGTGCTGCACGCGCGGGAAGGCGTGTGTGGCTTGCGTTGCTGGCTGGAGTGGGGCTTTTTTTTATTCGTCCACAGGAGGGTTCCCATGGCTGAGCCACGATGCCAATTCGGCGCACTTGTGCCCCTGTTCGTGAAATGGCTGGCAGCGGCGTGTGCCCGCGTCGAGCGGACTACCGCTCGAGTCACCCTCGATCGTCGCGCTGCTGGGCTTCTTTCGAAAGATGAGATAGCAGCAGCCGAGAACCAAAGTCCATGCCAGCACGGTATTGGTCGCTGACCGGAATATCCAAGGTGGTCTCGGTCCAAATTTCTACGTTCTTGGCAAACACTTCGTTGAATACCTTCAGCGGCACCGTGTCCTGCATGCGCATAAACGTTGTGAATGCCAGCTCCAACGCTCGCAAACGTCCTTGGTCGAAGGTCTGCTGGTGTGACCGGTCGATGTCTTGTTTCATGCCCGTCCTCCTTGACATTGGTTGTGTTGGAGCTTCCATCGTAGCTCAGGGTGCAGCGGGCACCTTTTCCCACTCCAGTCCTTCGGCAACGTTGCTTGCTGGAGTGGGGCTTTCTTTTCGTCATGCCCGCAGTGTCTTGCGCATTGCGGGTTGTCGCCATCCTGAAATTTCAACTGCTCAAGGGGAGCGCGTATGTCCTTGAAGAAATCATTGTCCGAATCGGATTCGCAAATGAACATCCTTGCAATGGCCTGCAAGGATGATGTTCTGCTTGCAGAAGTCAGCGTGCCTTTCCTGAGCCGCGCCGACGCGCCGGAGCTACACGCACTTGCTCAGGTTCGGATTCGGGAACCGTTTCTTTCCGAATCTCGGCTAGTTGTTGTTGACGCTTCGCGTCTGCGCGCTCCATGAACATGGGCAGCAGTGCAAGTGCGTGCTCAGGGGTGGCCTTCTTTTCAAAGACGGCCTGGGCTGCTGCCCAGCACAGGTCCAGCGTGTCTGTCAATTCAATCGCCGCATCCCGGACGGAATGTGGCATGGACTTCTGTACCTCAATCTTCGTGTCAAACGGATTCACTGTTTTCACATCATTCCCTTTCAATGCCAATGGCGGCAAGTCATTGTGCCTTGAAGCTTTTTGCGGAAAACAGTTTCTAGGGCATCTGCAATGACTTACCGGTATGTGAGTGCCGATTGGCGTGACGTTCTTTACAACACCGTGCGTCAGGCTCAGGGGGGTGTGAATGCTGCTGCTGCCTTTCTGACGGAGCGCCGCGAACGCTCAATCCACCCTGAAGATCTGAGAAGGCGGTTGCGAGGCGCGGATGGTGAAACGCTCAGCACAGAGATGCTTGAGTTGTTGACCGAGTGGCTGATTGATCAAGGCCGAGTCGATGCGCGCCGTTGGCTTCAATCGTTCAATGCGCGGTTTTCTATGGCGGCGGCATATCTGCCTCCACCACCTGAGGGCGGGTGGGCCTGTGAGTCTTCGGCCATTCGGGAAAAGCTGCTGCAGATCACTGCTCATAACGGTGCCCTCGCAACGATTGGCATGAGCGCGACAGCCGACGGCCGGATTGATGGCAGAGAGTGTGATGAGCTGGAGGCGCAATGCATGCAGGCCATCGAGCTGCTGTGGCGCCTGCGCCGCAATGCGCGCCGTGCTGCTGGTCGGTCGGAGGACTTCACATGAGGCCTGCAGGCGAAGTGAGCACCACGCTGCTGCATGTGGTGGAGAGCCTTTGGACGCCCGAGCGCGGTCCAACGCTCAGCGAGATTTCAGCGGCGGCTGCTGTCGCTGGTGTCGCGGTATCTGCGGCCCGCACCACGGTGGCCAACATGAAGCGCTATGGCCGCCTGGTCATTTGCGGGGAGCGCAAGGTGCCAGGGCGCAACAGGCCGGCAGCCGAGTATGGCCTGCCCCAACCAATTTCAAAAACCGCCGCGAACGATGCGGCTTTCGGCCTGGCACAGGCCATTCAACTTTGGGGGTAGTTCTCTGATGGGTTCGTTGCATGTCGTCGGTGTTGGGGACGCCGATGTGATGTTTTCGTGGGTGCGTGGAGGCCGCTATGTCTGACGAAAAGCCAGCATTGCCCGCCGCCCCGGTCCCGGTGTGGGACAGCATTCCCGCTGAACTTGCGCAGCGTCAGCAATGGGTGCTGTGGAAGTTTGAATGGGATGCCCGTCGCTCGGCATGGCTCAAGGTGCCCTATTACGTGGGCGGTGGACGCCGTTCCGGCGATCAGGGCAGCGACAGGGACCGCCAGCGGCTTGCAACACTGCCGGTGGTGCGTTCGGCCTTCGAGCGCAAGCAGGGGCTTGCGGATGCGTGGAGTGGGATCGGCTTCGGCTTCCTGCCGGGCGATGGCCTGATTGGCATTGACCTGGACAAGCATGTGGACCCAGCCACCGGGGAGATGTCTGAGCGCTGCAAAAAGATCATTGCGGCCTTCCACACGTTCACGGAAATTTCTCCCAGCGGCACGGGCGTGCATCTGTACCTGCAGGGGCATACGCAGACGGCCAAGAGCAATGACATCGGCGTGGAGATGTTTTGCGAGCGGCAGTATTTCACGGTCACGGGCAGGCATGTGGCGGGCACGCCCTTGGAGGTGTCGCAGGCGGATGAATCGGCAATCCGCCGCATGCACGCCACGATTCAAGAGGCGAAGGAAAAGCGGCAGACGCCTGGATCTCCCCAGCCTTCCCGGCCAGCGCAGCAGGTCGCAGGGGTCGGTGAGGGCCGCAATGATTTTGCTCACGTCAACGAGCAGGCGATGCGTGCCTTGCACGTCTGGGTGCCTGCCCTGTTTGGAGGGCGTGAGCAAAAGAGCCCGAAGGGCTATCGCATCACATCCAAAGCGTTGGGCCGAGACCTTCAAGAAGACATCTCCATCCATACCGATGGAATGGACGATGGAATCATGGATTGGGGTGTGGCGGATATGGGCGATGCGCGCGGAGGCCGCCGCTCGCCCATTGATCTTGTCATGGAGTGGGGTCCGGGTACGTCCAAGCCTGCCGAGGCCTTGAAGTGGCTCGCTGGCGTGCTGGGCATCGTGCTCCAGCCCCCAAAACCAAATCGCGCGAACGAGCGTGCTCCCGCTGGGGGGGATGCTGTTGCGGCAGGTGCTGCTGAGACTGCTGCCGCGGACGGCGGCGATGCCGACAAGCCCAAGAAGGGCAAGCGCAAGCCGAGTCATGACGGCGAGTTGACGGCGCTCTATGACAAGCTGGTGTGGGGCAAAAACTCGTACATGGACTGCCGTCCCAACGTGATGTATTGCCTTCAGCTGGACCCAGCCCTGGCAGGCCTGGCCCGATACAACACCTTCACGATGGCCGTAGACCGCAGCCGCGAGGCGCCATGGGGACGGGAGGCGGGCGCCTGGGATGAAGAGGACGACATGATGCTGGGCGAGTATCTGCTGCAGTCGCACTCGCTCAACATCAACTCCAAGGGCACGCTGCGGGACGGTGCTGTCATGGCAGCGCTGCAGGACAAATACAACCCCATTGAGGAGTTGATCCGCGCTGAGGTTTGGGATGGTGAGCAGCGTCTTGAGCACTGGCTGACGAAGGTGTACGGCATTGAAGAGCGTCCATACACGCGCCTCATCGGCAAGTGCTTCATGATGGGATTGGTTAACCGGGCCATCAACCCAGGTTGCAAGTTCGACTACATGTTGATCATCAAAGGCGACCAAGGCCTGAAGAAAACTTCCGCTTGGCGAGCCATTGCCTACCCCTACTACACGGATAACGCGATTCGTGTTGGCGATAAGGACAGCCAGCTGGCCCAGCAGATGGCCTGGATTGTGGAGTCGGCCGAGCTGGAGTCTCTGAACAAGGCTGAGTCCACGGCGATCAAGCAATACCTCTCAGCACAAGAGGACTGGTTCCGCCCGCCGTATGGCGCGCAGATGGTCAAGTCCAAGCGCCATTTCGTCAACGTGGGCACCACGAATGCCGACACCTTCCTGCGTGATGCCACGGGTGATCGCCGCTTTTGGCCTCTGGAGGTGCGCCAGGTCAACGCGGACGCATTGATCGAGATGCGCGGCCAATTGCTGGCTGAGGCGCTGCACCGGCTCAATTCCGGCGAGCGCTATTGGCCGGACAGGGACGAGGAAAAGACCTTGATCTTTCCTGAGCAGGAGCCTTTCAAGCGGTCCGATCCATGGGAAGACCTGTTGGATGCCTATGTCAACGGCAACGATGGCCTGCACGTCAACGATCCCGCGCCGTTGCGGCGCCAGTTCTTCCCGCGCACTGAGCTGTATCAGGTGCTGCAGATCAAGCCCGACAGGGTGGACAACGCAGGCCAGATGGACACGCGGATCAGCAATGCCATGAAGTCGCTGGGCTTCAAGGTGCACAGGGAAAGCACCGGCCTGCGCAAGCGCGGCTTTCTCCGGCAGCCCAAGGATGCAGTCACGCCGGTGCTGGCGGCCGCTCCTGCTGCGCAGGAAGCGCCTCAGTGGCCCTATGACGCTCCGGGGGAGGGTGATGACCTCCCGATCTGATTTCAACGCTGTGGAGCACAGCGGGATGCCTTGCGGGCTGGTCACGCCCCGGCTGAGTGGATGCGTCTGCATCCGCGTTGCCGGTCCTGTCGCCACCGCCGTCCTGCCGTCCACCGTTCGTCCACCCCGGGGTGGACGGCGTAAGTGATTGATTTTTATGGGTGAATCGGCGATCCGTCCAGCCGTCCACCGCCGCGTGCAGACGTGTGCACATAGGCGTGTGTGCGGACAGGCGGGCGCGTGTCTGCGCGCTCGCGTGCGGGCAGTTTTTTATTTTTTTCTGTGGTCGGGATGGACAGATGGACGGATTGAGGATTGGCGCGGGTTTGCGCCGTCCTCCCCTCGTCCACCAGCCGTCCATGCCGTTGATCTGTTGGGGAGTTGGGAATGAACAAACCAGCCAGCTTGAGAGACCGGATGCCTGAGACAGCGGATTGGGTGGACCAGAAGCGTGTCGAGTGGGGCAGGGACTACGTGGACCAGTGCATCCGCCGATCCTTGCGCGGCGAGCCGGGGTGGTTCTATGCGATGGAGGGCGGCAAGGTGCTCGGCACGCCCTGGCCCATGGATGTCCTGGCGCCATTGGTCGGCAGCGGCACCCGCACAGTGGCACAGCTGCAGGCTGCTGCGGTGCTCCTGGGCGTTGGCTTCGCTGGGTTCATGCGTGAGCCGGAAGGGAATGCACATGGCGCGCATTGAGCGAATCAGGCAGCGGCTGGAGAACTGGGCACTTTGGAGATCCAGGCTCGACAGCAACAGCCTGGGGTATCACACGGTCAACGTGCTGGCGGTGGATGTCTGGGGACGCAACAGCTACAACGGCAGCCAGATTCCGCACGTCGAGCAGGAAGCAGAGGAGACAGACCAGGCTGTGCAGGCAATGGAGCAGGCGAAGGCTCATCTTTATGACACGGTCTATGCCTACTACCTGCAAGACCTGGGAGTGTCGAGCATCGCCCGCACCTTGGGCAAGGGGCAGAGCACTGTCCATGCTCAGCTTGGCCAGGCAGACCAGTTCATCGACCGATGGCTGCAGGAGCAGCAACGCATCAAGGAAGAGCGCGAGGCACTGGCGCGTGGCCGTGAGTACATGCGGCGCGCGGGGAGTTTTACAACATAGAGAGTTGGGCTACATTTGCGGCAAGCTAGTGCTCAGTGACCCCAACCACTGGACACATGCCAGCCCCGCCCGGTGCAGACCCGGCGGGGCTTTTCTTTTTGTCCCCCTCGGAGCATCTATGACGCCGGAGACCCGCCGAGCCATCAGCCGCCAGGACCACGATGAGCGGCGAGGCTCCGCTTCGTCGCGTGGCTACGGTGCCGCATGGCGCGCTGCTCGGGACCAGTTCTTGCGGGATCACCCGCTGTGTGCTGAGCACGGAAAGCGTGGCGAGTCGATCCCGGCCCAGGTCGTGGATCACATCGTCGCGCCTCGCCTTGCTGAAGCCCGGGAATCTGGAGACCCGGAGCGCATGGGCGAAGCGCAGCGGCTTTTCTGGAGTCGGTCCAACTGGCAGCCGCTGTGCAAGCTGTGCCACGACTCTGACAAGCAGCGCCTTGAGAAGTCCGGGCGCATTGCCGGCTGTGCACCTGATGGTCGGCCGCTGGACCCGCGTCACCCGTGGAATCGGCCCGCCGCATCGACGATTTCGGCGTTTTTGGCCCGATCCGCCCCAAAACCGGCTCCGAGGGGGTAGGGGGGGTGAAAAACTTTCGCCCTTTTTAGCAAGAGACCGACCGTTCCTCTCCGTACGCAAAATGCGGGAAATATGGGGAGGGGGGTATACGACAGGAGGCACCCCAATGGCTGGAAACGCCAATTCCGGGCGCAGTGCAAAACCGCCGTTCCTGCATCTGGCGGGTGGCAACCCCGGAAAAAAAGACGCGGCTGCACTGCTGCGCGAGCAGGAGGCCAACACGGTTTCCGCCAGCGAGCCCGACATGCCCGAGGTGCTCACGCCGGAAGCCCGCGAAGAGTGGAAGCGCGTGATGCCCGACTTGCTGCTGCTGGGCTGGGTGCACCGTATCGATGTAATGGCGCTTTCGTCCTACTGCGAGGCGGTGGCGGACTGGCGGCGCTTTCGCGCGCTGATCGTCAAGAAGAATGCAGAGCAGGCCGAGGCCGGCGATGTGCAGACCTATGCGACGGGCGCCAAGCAAATCAGCGTGTGGCGGCAACTCGCCAACGATGCCGAAAAGCGGGCAAATGCCGCCGGCGCGTTGTTCGGTATGTCGCCCCTGGCGCGACGAAACATGAAGGCCCAAGCGGCACCGCAAGGGGAGTTGTTCGGCAATGACGAAAAGGACGCTGCCGCTCGCTACTTCTGACTGCCGAGTGAAGAAGTTCGCCCGCCGCGTGCTGCAGGGGCGAATCATTGCGGGGCCATATGTGCGGGCCGCGTGCAAGCGCCATCTGCTGGACCTGAAGCAGGGACACAAGCGTGGCCTGGTTTGGGATCAGGCGGCAGCAGATCGAGCCATCGGATTTTTCGAGGATGTGCTCAAGCTCAACGGCGGCGAATACGAAGGCAGGCCTTTCCTACTGGCCCCCTGGCAGGCGTTCATCGTGGGCAGTCTGTACGGCTGGTACACCGAGGACGGCTACCGGCGCTTCCGCGTTGTCTACATCGAAACCGGAAAGGGGTCGGGCAAAAGCCCGCTTGTCGCTGGAATCGGGCTGTACGGCCTGACTGCCGACAAAGAGCAGCGCGCCGAGATCTACGCTGCCGCGACCAAGAAGGACCAGGCGCAGATCCTGTTCCGCGATGCCGTGGCAATGGTCAACCAGTCGCCGCATTTGCAATCGCGCCTGGTCCAGTCGGGTCGTGATGAGAAGGTTTGGAACCTCTTCTATGCGGAGACGAACAGTTTCTTCAAATGCATCTCTGCAGATGAGGGGCAGTCCGGCCCGCGTCCCCATGTCGGGCTGATCGACGAAGTGCATGAGCACAAGACGGCGACGGTGATCGACATGATGGTGGCCGGCATGAAGAGCCGCCGGCGTGCCATGGTGGTGATGATCACCAATAGCGGCAGCGACAAGACGACGCCGTGCGGCCAGTACCACGACTACGGTGCAGACGTGTGCACTGGGCGTGCACAGGATGACCATTTCTTTGGCTTCATCTGCTCGCTGGACAAGGGCGATGACCCGTTCAAAGACGAACGGTGCTGGCCGAAGGTCAACCCGTCGCTGCGCTTTCGCCTGGCAGGGCAGCGCGAGGGCATCCCCGGCTATCAGTATCTGCGTGCCCAGGTGCAGAACGCGCGAGGCATGCCGGCGAAGTTGGCCAAGGTCTTGCGCCTCAATTTCTGTGTGTGGACGCAGGCCGAATCGCCTTGGCTCGACTGGGAGATATGGGCGGCGGCAGAGGGGAAAGTGCCGCTGCAGCTGCTGCGACATCGCAAGGCGGTGGGCGCGCTGGACCTGTCCAGTACGACCGACCTGACGGCCTTCGTTCTGCTGTTCTTTCCGACGCTGGAAGATCCTTATTGGCGGCTGATGCCGTATTTCTGGATTCCAGATCACGACCTGGACGAGCGGGAGAAGCGCGACAAGGTGCCCTATCGGCAGTGGATTGCCGAGCGCTGGCTGGAGACAACACCAGGCCGAGCGGTGAGCCGGCTGTTTGTGCTGCGGCGCCTGCAGGCCATCAGCGCCTATTTCACGGGGCTGGAGCGCATCGCGTTCGACCGCTGGCGTATCGAAGATGTGATTCAGCTGATGGCCGAGCACGGGATAACGCTGCCGCCCCTGATTGGCTTCGGTCAGGGGTACGAGTCTTTCGGGCCGGCCGTCGATGAGTTTGAACGCCGGCTGCTGGGTGCGCCTGTGGATTCGGGAAGTGCAGACGAGCCGGCCGAACCACTCGCCGAAGTGGAGCAACTGCGCCATGACGGCAACCCGGTGTTGACGTGGAACGCCGCCAATGCGGTGTTGACCCATGACCCGGCCAATAACCGCAAGGTAGACAAAGCCAAGTCCGTGGGCCGGATTGACGGCGTTGTGGCCTCAATCATGGCCTGTGGCATCAGCGGCAAGGGTCGCAAGTTGGGCGGCCCGTCCGTCTATGACAAGGGGATAAAGATATGACGTTTCAGCTGCCGAGTTTTCGGATGGCACTGGTGCTGCTGTCGCTGCTGTGCGGCCTGCTGGGCTTCGGCCTGGTGGTGGCGGGCATTTGGCGCATGCATCCACCAACGGCCATGGTGGTGGCGGGTGTCGCCCTGGTTGCCTACGCCTGGCGCGTTGACCGCGCCGCATCTGGCTTGGCTGCGCTGGCGGCTGCGCGAGGGGAGGGGTAAGACATGTTCTTTTCTTCCTTGGTTGGCGCCAATGAGGGCTTGGTTTCTGATGGCTCCAGCGGCTTTTGGCGTGGACTGATCGGGGCTGCTCGCAGCAGCTCCGGCATGCGCGTGACGCCAGAAACTGCGTTGGCCCTGCCGATCATTCAGAACTGCGTCACGCTGCTGGCCGAAAGCCTGGCGCAACTGCCGCTTGAACTCTACGAGCGCAAGGGCGGCGGGCAACGCGAGTCGGCGAGCAGCCATCCGCTGTATCAGGTGCTGCGCTACACGCCCAACCCGTTCCAGACGCCGTATGACCGGGTGGAGCTGTCGCAGATGTCCGCAGGGCTGCGCGGCAATTCGTACACGTTCATCGAGCGTGGGCAGGACGGCCAGGTGGCGCAACTGTGGCCTCTGGATACGGCAAAGGTGACGGTGCTCAAGGGACCTGACATGCTGCCCTATTACCGGGTGGCTGGCGTGTCCGAGATCTTGCCCATGCGTCTGGTCCATCATGTGCGCTGGCATAGCCACAATGGCTATGTCGGGCTGTCCCCCATCGAGCTGCACGCCGACTCCATTGGCCTGGCTCAGGCGGTACGCCAATACACGGGCAAGTCGTTTGCCAATGGCGTCACGCTGTCGGGGGTGATCGAGCGGCCGAAGGAAGTGGCCGCGATCAAGGAGCAGGGCACCATTGACTCCATCGTGAACCAGTGGGGCAGCAAATTCAGCGGCGTGGACAACGCCAGGAAAGTGGCGCTGCTGCAGGAGGGCATGACGTTCAAGCCGGTGTCCATGAGCAATGTGGACGCGGACGTGGCGGCCATCCTCAAGCTGTCGGGCGTGGATGCCGCGCGCATCTACAAGGTGCCGCTGCCCATGGTCAACGACTTGGACAAGGCCAACTACAACACGATTGAGCAGCTGCTGATTCACTTCGTGGTATTCGCACTGTTGCCCTGGGCCAAGCGGCATGAGCAGGCCATGATGCGCGACTTTCTGCTGGACGATGAGCGTCCGCGCTACTTCATCGAATTCAACCTGTCGGGCCTCATGCGTGGCGATCAGAAGAGCCGCTATGAGGCCTATGCCATCGGGCGGCAATGGGGCTGGCTCTCGGTCAACGACATCCGGCGCCTGGAGAACCTGCCGCCCGTGGCCGGGGGCGATACCTACCTGCAGCCACTCAACATGGTTGCGGCGGGTGCTGCGGCGCCCGATCCGAAGAATCCCGCAGTGCGGGCACAGCTGGAGATCCAGCGGCAAGAAATCGAAAGGCTCCTGATCCAATGAAAAGCTATCTTCGCGCAGCGGGCCTGCTGTTCAATCAGCCGCTGCTCACTACCCCGGATGCCATGGATATGGCGGTGCGCTGGGCCAATCAGGTGATGAGCCTCAACATCATCAACATGGCGCCGGTGGCCGAGTCCCGCATGTGGCACGACGATGACGACTATGAGTCGCGCATTGCCCGCGAGGAAGAACGGCGCCGGGCCAACCTGCAGGCCACGGGCGTGCAGGTGATCCCGGTCCATGGGCTGCTGGTCAGCCGTGCGGCGCACCTCAATGTCTGCGAAACCATGACCAGCTACGAGGATCTGCGCAGCCAGCTGCGCCAGGCGGTCGCTGATCCACTGGTCGAGCGCATCGTGCTGGACATCGACAGCCCGGGGGGCGCTGCCACCGGCGCATTCGAGCTGGCGGCGGATCTGCGGTCCATGGCTTTGCAAAAGCAAATCATCGGCCTGGTCAATTTCTCGGCCTACAGCGGGGGCTACCTGATCGGTGCGGCCTGTACCGAACTGGTGGTAAGCCGAACCAGCGGCGTGGGCAGCATCGGAGTGATCGCCAAGCACATGGACCGCTCGGCCATGCTGGAGCGCGAAGGGATCAAGGTCACGACCGTGTATGCCGGCGCGCATAAAAACGACCTGTCGCCGCATGAGCCGCTGACAGAACAGTCCATGAAGTTCCTGCAGGAGCTGGTCAACGAAGGCTATGACATGTTCGTGAATGCCGTGGCCGAGTACCGGGGCCTGAGCGCCTCTGTCGTGCGCGCCACCGAGGCCGGTCTCTACCGTGGCCAGGCAGCTATCGCCGCCGGCCTGGCCGACCGGCTGCAGACCCCCACCGATGCACTGGACGGTATCACCCGTGCCGTGGTCGAAAGCCGCGCCAATCGCCCCGCGCCTGGCCGGTTGGCTGTGCGTGCTGCTGCAGCCCATCTGCAAGCCCAGATCTGACCGCGTTCGCGGCAGTTTTCCGGCCCGCCTCGGCGGGCTTTTTTCATTGCTCTTTAGGAAGCAAAACCATGTCCCTTGTGACCCAACTGCGTAGCGAACGCGCCCAGCTCAATGAAACGCTGCAGGCCCTCGCAAAGAAGGATGCCGCCGGCGAGCAACTGTCTGCAGAAGAGCTGCAGCAGTTCACATCGCTGGAAACCCAAATCGGCGAGCTGTCCGCCAAGATTGCACGCGCCGAATCCGCCGAACGCCTCAATGCTGCAGCGGCGGTGCCCGTCAACGAAAGTGCGCGCGGCATCAACGGCCCGCTTGCCGGCGCCCACGTCACTGTCACCGACAACGCCCCGCCGGGCGCATCCGTCGCCCAGGTGGCCCGGCTGCTGGCCGCTGCTGGTGGCAACCAGCAGCATGCGGCCCAGATGGCGCAAGAGGGCGGTTTCGGGCAAGACATCGTGCAGACCCTGAGCACGGTCACTCCAGGTGCGGGTGGCGTGCTGATCCCCGCCAACATGGCCGCCTCGGTGATCGAGGCGCTGCGCCCTCGTTCTGTCGTGCGGTCCATGGGGGCGGTCAGCCTGCCCCTGGTCAACGGCAACATGACGCTGCCGCGCATCAAGGACTCCACGGTGGTGGGCTACATCGGCACCGAAACCGATATCCCGGTGACCGACATGACCTTCGCGGACATGAAGCTGCAGGCCAAGAAGATGGGCGCCCTGGTGCCGATCAGCAATGACCTGCTGTCGTTTGCTGGCATCAATCCGCGCGTGGACAGCATCGTGGCCAATGACCTGCTGATCAGCACCGGCCTGGCCGAGGATCTGCACTACATCCGTTCTGCGGGCAGTGCGCTGCTGCCCAAAGGCCTGCGCTATTGGGCGCTGCCGGGCAACGTGGTGGACGCGCCCGTCGATCCGGACCTCAAGGCCATCGACCTGTTCCTGGGCGGCCTGATGCTGCGCCTGGAAGCCGCCAATGCCGCGATGGCCAACTGCGGCTGGCTGATGCATCCGCGCACCATCCGCTGGCTCCAGTCGCTGCGCGACGGCAACGGCAACAAGGCCTATCCCGAGATCGATCAGGGCCAGCTCAAGGGCTACCGCTTCGGCCTGTCCACGCAGATCCCGGTGAACCTGGGCGCCGGCGGCGATGAGTCGGAAATCTACTTCGTGGACTTCTCCGATTGCTACATCGGCGAAACGGGGCAGCTGTCCATCGCCTACAGCACCGAGGCCTCCTACAAGGACGCGGGCGGAAACATGGTGTCCGCCTTCCAGCGAGATCAGACCCTGGTGCGTGTGATCGCGCACAACGATTTCGGCGTGCGTCACGTCGAGTCCGTTGCGGTCGGCGCCAAGGTGAAGTGGGGCGCGGGCATGTGAGATGACGCCCCGGCAGGCGCCGGGGCGCAACCAATCGAAAGGACAAGGCGATGAGCAAGCAAGAAGCAGGCAAACAAGAGATCGTTGCGGTGGTGTTCCTGAAGCACTGGCGCGGCTACAACCCGGGCGAAACCGCAGCATTTCCGGCGGACCAGGCGGAACGCCTGGAAGCGGGCGAGGTGGCCGAGAAATCGGGCACTGCGAGCGGTGCAGCAACCAGCGGACGCAGTGCACGGGGCGCGGGGCGCGGCGGCAAGTCCGCAGCGCGTGATACAGCGCAAACGGGGGATTCCGAAAACGGTGGTGACGGCGCGCAGCCTGTCGCTGCACCTGCTGCTGCCAGCACGGAGGCAGGGGCGGGCGATACGGGCAACCTCAACGCTGACCGGCCCTGACCATGGCCCGACGCAAGCGTTACGCAGGCGATCCCGTGCTGACTGCCGCCGAGGTCGCGCAATGGTGCCGCGAGCACATCGATGACCTGCAGCGCTCGCTGGTGGAAAACATCATCGTGCCGGGCGTGACGCAGATGTGCGAGGCGGAAACAGGGGCGGCCATCCGTACTGCCGAGTATGTCGAAGACTGGCCGCAAGACCGTTTGGGCAATGCGCTGGATGTCGGCCAGGTGCGGTCCGTCAGCAGCGTGAGCATGCTGGGCGCTGGGGCAGATCCGGTCCCGGTCGAGGGCTTCGAGCTGGAGGTGGATCAGCGTGTCGGCCGCCTCGTTTTTGCGGGCGGCCGACCGCCTGGTCGTCTGCGCATCGAGTACGTGGCCGGGATCGATCTTGACGCATACCCATCGGTACGCACCTGGCTGCTGCTGCAGGCGGGGACGCTGTATCAGCAGCGGGAAGCCCTGGTGACCGGAACCATTGTTTCCGAACTTCCCTTGAAATTCCTGGGCAGCATGCTGGCGGAGATCGCCGTGCCGCCCCGATTCTGAAAGGTGGCCCATGCTGCAATCAGGAAGGCTCAGGCGCCTTATCGTGATCGAGGCTCTCCAGCAGGGCAAGGACAAATCAGGCGGCAGTGAGCAGGTATGGATTCCGGTCACGCCAACGGATGGCATCTATGCCGGGCACACCAGCGATTCGGGCACATTGCGCCCTGCCACCAAGGCGGCGGGGGGTGAGGTGCCCGTATCTGCGGAGGTGTTCACACTCCGGTGGCGCGATGGCATCAAGGCCGGCATGCGCGTGGTCAGTCGTGGTCTGTACTACCAGATTCGACATGTCAAAGATCTGGCGGATCGCCATGAAACGCTGATCCTGACCTGCGAAACGGGGGTGCGCGATGGCTGACAAACCCGATGTCACAGGCGTGCCCGACCTGACCGCAGCCTTCCGCGAAGTCCGCGAGGACATGGCGCAGAAGGTCTCGCGCCGTATGGTGGTCGCCGGGGGCAAGGTGATCACGGAACGCGCCAAAGCGATTGCCAAGGCAAACGGATCGGTGATCACCGGCGCCATGGTCGAAAACATCGCCATCAAGCGTGAGCCCAACGCCCCGGACGGAACGGCGCAGTACCACATCGGGGTGCGCCACGGCCGTGACCAGACCAAGCGCGTACAGGCCAAGGGGCAAAAGCGCCTGGTCGTGAGCCGGGGGCGCATCAAGGTGCGGCGCGACAACGACCCGTTCTATTGGCGCTGGGTCGAGACCGGCCGCCGTGTGGTGCCTGCATCGGTCAAGTCTGGCGTCACGACATACACGCAGCGGCTTCGCAATGGCCGCGTGGTAGTGCGCACGCGCAAGTACGAGGCCACAAGCCTGCGAGCGCGCCGGCGTGCTGCCTCGCAGGGCGTGGTTGGCCGCAAACCGTTCATCGAGCCCGCGCTGCAGCAGGAGCGTGACAACGCCATCACGGCCATGGACCGGGCGCTGCAGCGCTACCTGGCCAGCGAAAGAAAGAAGGGAGGCGCATGACGGCAGCCCCGAGCATCCACCAGCGTTTGCTGCCTGTACTGGAGTCTGCGCTGGGCAATACATGGTGGCTTGAACTGCCGGCGCGTCCTACCTGGCCAGCGGCTGTTTTCAGCGTCGAGACGGCACCGGAGCCCGGATGGTGCGCCGGCGGCGGCTACGACGCACACGACGCCACGGTGATCGTGCTCAGCCGCAGCGCGGTCGAGCTGGACACCCTGCTGCCGACCAGCGGCGGCGGCAGCGTTCGCGCAGCTGTCGAGGCGATGGAGCACTACCAATGGGAAGTGGGCTGCGAGGACGCGGACTATGAAGACGATCCGCAGGTCTATGCCCGCGCCCTGATCGTGCGCTTGCGCACGCCCCGATTCACCACAGCAAAGGACACGCCATGACGGCAAAGAAAGACAAGGACGACGCAGTGCACACGTCTGCACCGGCCCCGCAGAGCACCAAGCCGGCCAAGCCCGCGCACCACCAGGCCACCGCGCTGCCGCCCCGTGATGAGTTCCACGGCAAGGCGGGCCGCTACGTGCGCGACCCCGACACCGGCCTGCGCGTACCGCAGGACTGAACGCTGGCCCGATCCCTCAACCTCTGAAAGGAACCCCCATGGCAAAGTCCATGAAACAGATGCTGCTGCTGGCCATGGTCCAGACGGCGGCGGGCGCAGCGGCCACGCCCACGGCGGCGGCCAATGCCATCCTGTGCCGGGCGCTGATGCCCGAGCCCATCACGGCCGACCAGGTGGCGCGCGATCTGATCCGCCCCTACAAGGGCAACAGCGGCAAGCTCACGGCCGGCGAGCATCGCAAACTGTCGTGCGAAGTGGAAATCGCCGGGAGCGGCACGCCAGGCGTGGCGCCTGCCTACGGCGATCTGCTGCAGGCTTGTGGCTTCGCGGAGACCGTCACGGCCGGCACCGATGTGCAGTACACGCTGGTGAGCGGCGGTGAGCCGCTGCTGACGCTGTATGGCTATCTGGATGGCACGCTGTTCAAGATCGTGGACGCCAAGGGAACGGTCAGCTTCGAGCTGAACCCCAAGGGCATCCCCGTCATGAAATTCGAGTTCCTGGGCGCCTACTCCAAGCCGGAGGAGGGCGCCATGCCCACGGGCGTGGATTACTCGAAGTTCATGCAGCCCAAGGTCGTTGGCAAGACCAACACGCCCACGCTCACGATCTTCGGGCACAGCGCCTGCACCAGCGCGTTTTCGGTCAACCTGGCCAATCAGTTGAACTGGCGCGAACTGATCAACTGCGCAGGCGCGGCCAGCCCCGACCGCCAGCCCACGGGCTCCATCACCATGGAGTTTCCGAAGGTCACGACAAAGGACTGGACCGAGATCGTGCGCAACAGCGAGCGCGGCGCGGCCGTGATCGTCCACGGTGTGGACCCCGGCAACATCGTTGAGCTGCAGATGCCCAACATCCAGCCCGGCCCGTTCACGCTCAGCGATGACCAGGGCGTGGCAATGATGGCCTTGCCCTTCGACCTGGTGCCCATCGTCGGCGATGACGAATTGGTGCTGATCGTGCGCTGACGTGATTTCCCTTCCCCTGTCGCCAGAGGCCGCCTTGTGCGGCCTTTTGCTTTTGGTGCTCGCACGGGTCGCCGTGCGCCACCGCATCCGCTTCCCTTTTCAACAACTCTGGAGTTCATCCATGTTCAATCTCACCCCCTCGGAAACCTTCAAGGAAACCGTAAAGATTCAGGTCAAGACCGAAAGCGGCTCTTGGCGCGAAGAGTCGTTCACGGCGATTTTCCAGCGCTCCGATGAAGAGCGCCGCCAGGAACTGCACAACAAGCCCTTTGCGGAAGTCGTGGACGAATTCCTGGTGGGCTGGGAAATGAAGGATCTGCAGCGCATGCCCGTCGAGTTCACCCCGGACAACAAGGCCGCGTTCATGCGCCTGCCTGCCGCCGTGCGTGAAACGGCCATCACGTACCTGCGCACCAACGCGGGCGCCAAAGAAAAAAACTGATCGAGGCCGCGCGCTGGTGGGCGGGCATTCGCCCCTCGCCGGCCGATCCCTTCGCGCCGCAGGAATCCATGCTGGATGCAATGCGCGCGATGGGGGCGCCGGCCGGGGACATCGAGCGCGTGGCACAGGCCATTGCCGAGCAGCGCGCGGCCGTCGAGCAGCCCCCCGAGGAATTCGGGATCTACCGCGATAACTGGCCCGTTGTCACGGCCTGGCGGGCGCTGGAAACGCAGTGGCATTTCGCGGGCATGGATGGCACCCGCATGGGCCTGAACTATTCCTGCGCTTCGGCCTGGCTGGGCATGTTCGTGCCCCAGCGGCAGCGCCGCAAGGTCATGGTGGGCCTGATGGTCATGGAGCGCGGCGCGCTCGCGGCCATGAATGAAATCCGAGAACAAAGCAAGGAGGACTAGCAATGTCTGCATTGGGATCGCTGGTCGTCAAGCTCGCGCTGGAGTACGCGCAATTCAGCCAGGGGCTGCAGTCCTCTGAGCAGGACGTGAAGCAGCACGCCAAGCGCGTGCAGGATGCCTATGACAACATGGCCGCCGGCGTGTCGGCCCGCATGGACAGCCTCAAGGGCGCCGTGCTGGGCGCCATCGGCGGCGCGATCAGCGTGGTCGGGATCACCTCGGCCATCGCCAAGATCAAGCAGGAAACCATCGACGCCGAAAAAGAGCAGACTCAGCTCGCGGCCGCGATCAAGTCCACGGGTGGCGCGGCTGGCTGGAGCGTTGAGCGGCTCAACGCCATGGCCGACAGCATGGAGAAAACCAGCACTTTCAGTGCCGGTCAGATCAACCAGGCGCAGACCCGCATGCTCAGCTATGCGGGCGTGGTGGGCGATCAGTTCCCGCGTGCCATGCAGGCCGTGATCGACATGTCCGAGCGCATGGGCTACGAGGTCACGGCCTCGGCCGAGACCATCGGCAAGGCGCTGGACGTGCCCAGCGAAGGGCTGACGGCGCTGTCAAAGCAGGGCTTTCGGTTCACCGATGCGCAAAAGGAGCTGGTCAAGCAGTTCGAGCGCACAGGCCAGACAGCCAAGGCGCAGGACATCATCCTGCAGGCCCTGGAGTCCAGCTATGGAGGCGCGGCCCAGGCCGCCCGGGACACGCTGGGCGGTTCGCTGACGGCTGTTGGCAACACCATCAACAGCCTCATGACGGCAGACAGCGCGAGCCTGCCAGGCCTGCGCGATAGCGTCGAAGGGCTCAACAGCACGCTCAACAGCGATGACGTGCGCAACGGCTTTCAGACGCTGATCAGCGGGCTGATTGACGTGGGCAGCTTTGCCGCCAGCAGCATGGCCGGCATCGTCAAGCTGGGCCAGGCCGTGGCCGAGCACAAGGGGGAAATCGGCGTGGTGCTGGGCATGATTGCCGGCACGGCCACGGCGGCCGGGGCGCTGCAGGTTGCCAATGCCATCGGCGCCGCTGGCGGGGTGTGGGGGGCATTGACCAAGGTTCGTGGTGCGGTGATCGCGCTGAGCCTGGCCCTCGCGGCGAACCCGGCCACCCTGGTGCTGCTGGGCATTGGTGCGGCCACGGGCGCTGCCATTGCGTCGAACCTGGGCGACCCAGTGGGTGACAGGCTCAGCAAGGAAATCGAATTCCAGACCGAGCGCTTGGCACAGGCCGAGGCACTGCTTGCGCGCGCTGGTGGTCCCAAGGGGCAGATGACGGCCAAGCTTGAAGAGCGCATTGCCGGCATCAAGAGCCATCTGGATGTCTTGCGAACTGCCGCCGGCGCCGCAAAGCCAGCCGTTGAGGAGGTGGCTACTCAGGTTGCCGGTGTGGCGGCTGCCGCCAACAGCACGCAGATCCCGCTGGGCCAGTCCGAAGACTGGATCAAGAAATACGGCACGGCGGCGCAGAAAGCCGCGCTGGAAGTCGAGGAGTGGAAACGCAAGCTCGGCTCTGCATTCACGCCGGAGATGCAGCGTCAGGTCGAAGAGACCTATGCCAAGCAGGATGCGGGGGCCAAGGCCAGCGCGCAATCGGCCAAGCAGCTGCAAACCAGCTACGACAACCTGCTGCAGTCCATCGCAGAGAAGACGGCAGAGCAGCGACAGGAATTGTCCAGCGGCGAAGCCCTGACCGAGTCCGACAAGATCCGCATCAAGTTCAATGAGGATCTGAAAGACAGCCTCAAGGGGCTGACAGCCGCCCAGCGCGCCAACGTGCTGGCCAAGATCGACACGCTGGCGGCGCTGGAGAAGGAAAACGAGGCCGCGAAGAAGGCAAAGAAGGCCGCCGAGGAAGAGCGCAAGTACCGCCAGGAATGGCTTGGCGTACAGGCCAAGACGGTCGAAGAGATGGAGGCCGGCAACAAGTCCCTGCGCGAAGAGATTGAGCTGATCGGCCTGAGTGCGGACCAGCAGCGAGCGGTCCTTGAACTGCGGCAACTGGCTGTGATCCTGTCCAAGGAGCAGCAGCTGGCCGAGATGGAGCGTGCTGCTGCCTTGACCGGCACCATGACGGCCGAGCATGCGCTGCTGCAGCAGGAAATCACCCTGCTGCGCGAGCGTCTGGCCCTGACCTCCCAGAAGGACGGGAAAGAGGCCGCTGCCAAGGCTTCGGCCGCCAGCGTGACCGAATGGCAAAAGGGCGTGGACCAGATCGGCCAAAGCCTCACGGACCAGCTGATGGCCGGAGGGCGGTCGTTCGGCGACTACCTCAAGAACCTGGCGCGGACGTTGATCCTGCGGCCGCTCATCATGCCGATGGTGCAGCCTGTGGCCGCCTACGCGGCGAACATGCTGGGTCTGTCCAATGGCGGTGGCGCGCAGGGCAATGCGCTGGCGGGCGTCAAGAGCCTGGCAGACATCTGGTCGTCGTTCTCCGGGGGCAGTTCGGGCTTTGTCGCGTCGGGCGTCATCGGCCTGGGCAAGCTCATGGGCAGCAGCTTTCTGGGTGAATTGGGCGCGGGCATCGCTGCAGGCGGGCAACTCGGCATTGGTGGCGTTGCGTCGCTGTGGGGGTCGGCCAGCGGTACGACTGCTGCGGGCATGGGCCTGGGTGCTGCATTGCCCTACATAGGCGCAGTGGTTGCGGTTATCTCGCTTCTGAAAAGTGGCATGTTCGGCTCGCGCGGCGCCAATCACACGGGTGCGGCCTACAGCACCACGGGGGCCAGCAATGACGAAGCGGCTGCCATGCTTTTCGGGCGTGCAGCTGGCGACTGGTACGACGATCTGACAAAACGCGGTAACAAGGAACTTGGCACACAGTTGGGCACCACGGTGGATTCGCTGGTAGCGGTCTACAAGTCGCTTGCCAAGTACGCTGGTGATAGCGCGCGTGAGATTGACATCATCGCGGGCTTTGCGACGAATCCTAAATATGGCGATGAAGATTCGTACGGATATTTCAAGCTGATAGACAAGATCACAGGGGAGGTTCTCACCAGCTATACGAAACGGGATGGCGGGCTTGGCACTGATCCCGAGAAAGCATGGACTCAGTTCGTAGCCGACATGGGGGGTGCCCTGGTGGGTGAGCTGAAAAAGGCTGACCTACCGGCATGGATGCGCGATGTCTTTGATGAGCTGGGCGACGACATCACGCTGGACAGCTTCAACGCGATGCTGCAAAAGGTCCAGCTCACGGCCACGGCGGTGGAGGGCTGGACAAACAACATCGTCAACTTCGGCGAGATGGGCGACAAAGCGATTGCCAAGCTCATCAAGGACATGGGGGGCATCGAGAGCGCGATTGTGGGCATCGACGCCTTCTATGCCGGCTTCTACACGGAAAGCGAACGGGTCGAGAACGCCGCGAAGGTGCTGGACAAGTCGCTGAAGGATCTGAAGCTGGAGATTGACCCGCGCCACGGCCAGGCCGCGAAAGAGCAGTTCCGCAAACTGATCGAAGCGGCGATGGCCGCCGGCGATGTCGAGCTGCTCGCCAAGCTGCTGCCCATGGCCCAGATGTTCGGCGAAGTGGCCGACGCTGCTGGCCGCGTGCTGGATGGTTTGAAGGAAGACCGCTCCAAGCTGGAAGCCGAGTACCTGCGCGCAACGGGCCAGACGGACAAGTACCGCGAGGCCCTGCGCAAGCTGGCGACCGAGGGCATGACCGAGGCTGAGCGCGCCGCGTGGGACTACAACGAAGCGCTGCGAGCAGAGATTGCCGCGCGTGACCAGCAGCAGGACCTGGAGCGCCGATGGCTGGAGTTGTCTGGAGACACTGCCGAACTGCGGCGGCGCGAACTCGCTGCACTGGACCCCAGCAACCGCGAACTGCAGCAGCGCATATGGGCGCTGGAAGATGAGCGGGAGGCCGCAGCCGCGGCCGCTGAAAAAACGCGGGAGGCTGCGGCTGCTGCAAAGGCTGCGTCGGACACGGCTTATGACCTGTTCCGCCGTGCGTACCAACGCGACCGCGATGCGCTGCAGGACCAGGCGTCAACGCTGCAAAGCACCATCAGTGCGATCAGCTCGGCCGTCGGCATGCTCAACAGCACGGCCAATGACCTGTGGGGCAGCGTGGACAGCACGCGGCAACTGCTTGCAGCGCAGGGGATGGTCTACATCGAGCGCGCGCTGGCGGGCATGCGTGCCGGGGCCTCGGTCACGGACTATGCAGGCCTGCAGGACGCCATCGGTGCAGCGCGCAATGGCATCACCAGCGGGGAATACACCAGCGAGTTTGAACGCCGGCGCGACACCAAGGTGCTGGCGGGCCAACTGGCCGAGATGGGCGAGATTGCCGGCATACAGCTGTCGTTTGAAGAGCGGCAACTGAAGGCGGTGCAGACCCAGATCGAGCAACTGGATGTGTTGGCCAAGACCGCAGACGAACTCGTCAACGGCACGGCCGCGCTCAGCGACACGGTGCGCGGGTACTTCGACAAGCTGCTGGCGACGCTTGGCACGACAAAGCCGAGCACGCCGGGCAAGCAGCCTGGCAAAGACGACGACGGCCCAGTGTGGGGGCCTGGAGGCGGTAGCACCACTCCCGTGGTCTCCAAGTATTCGCGGCCGCGCATTGATGGCTCTGGCGGCACCTGGTACGAACCTGTTGTGGACCCCGGGACGGTCGACAAGCTGGACGGCCTGTATGACAAGTACCACGCCTTCGACGGCACGGGTGACATCAACGGTCTCATGCAGACCATGCGGGACGCCGGTGCCACGCTCCAAGACATGGAAGCCTTGAGCGGGTTCTACGCGCGCGATTGGGCCGAGGTCGAAAAGACTACCGGCATCAAGCTGCCCGCGTTCGACATCGGCACCAACTACGTCCCGTTCGACATGCCGGCCATCGTGCATGCGGGCGAGCGCATCGTGCCTGCGGCCGACAACCGCCGGCTGATGGCGGCGCTGGATGGTGCTGGCGGCCCTGCAGGCGGGGCAGTGCTGGAGGTGCTGCAGGCGGTGCGCGAAGGGATCGACGCCCTGCGCGAAGCGGCCGAAGCAACCGCAGGACACACGAGCGTGCTGCCCGATTACACGGACCAGCGCGACCGCGTGAGCGGCGGCGGAAATGCGGACTACGTGGTGATTGCCAATGTGGAAGAGGTGGCCGAAGGGCTGGCGAAGGTATTGGAGAAAGGAACGGCATGAACATACTTTTGCCCATCACGATCACGGAAGCCATGATTGCGGCCGGGACCACCATCCCGGCCGTCGATGCGGGCATGGGGGAGGTGGCTTGGGTGGCCGGCGACTATGCGCTCGGCGCCCGCCTCACCTACAAGGGCTGGACCTGGCAGTGCACCAAAGCCATTGCCGGTGCTCCCGTCAATGCCTACACGCCCGACGATCCGCGCGCATCGCAGCACTGGGAAAAGGACGAGAACTCACCCACCAACCGCATGGCGCCGTTTGACGAATACGTCTTTACGGCAGCCAAGCAGCGCGGGGGCCTCAAGTACGTCTTGACGCCCCCGTTTTTCAATGGCGTGGCGATGTACGGCGTGGAGGCGGATGAGACCGGCATCAAGGTCTATGAAGCCGGTGCTTCACCTGGTGCGCCGCCCATTCACTCTCACGGGCAGACGATGTGGGAGCAGGCGTTTGGCGAGTGGGAATACCTGTTCGGCAACCTCGACAAGACCAACAAATACACGGGCTCGGGTTATCCAATCCGGCCCGTTTCTTCGTTGGAAATCACGCTGAGCCGCAGCGATCCGCAGGCCATGGCCGAGCTGGGCTATCTCAGCATCGGCCAATGGCAGCAGCTGCTTGCGCCGCTGTCCACCAAGGGCGGCACGGAGTTTGGCGCCGAGGTTTCGCCCAAACGCTATGGCCTCTGGAAGGCCAATGGTGACGGCACCTATCTGCGACAGAAGGGCCGCGTCGCAAAGCTGATCACGGCCTCCGTGCTGATCGATGCCAAGGACGCCCCGCGTGTTTCGCGGCTGCTGGAAAAGATCATCGACATCCCCGTCGCGGTCGAAGCCAGCGATCTGCCGCAGTACGGCCATATCTCAACGGTGGGTTTCGTCACCGGCACGGTGCGTGCAGAGCGCGGCACTTACGCAAGAGTCAATATCAAAGTAGAGGGCAACGTATGAGCCTGATCCCTGAAATACCGGCAGCACCATTCGTGCCGCTGTATCCGGCCCTGGGGAGCCTGAATTTCAACCAGGAGGCCTATGCCTATGGCACGGCCATGCCTGGCGTGACGACGCGGCTGCGAGAGATTGCGGCCGCATGCCGTGAGTGTGCTCTTGCCGCCCGTGAAGATGCGATGTCGGCCGAGTCCTCGCGCATGCTGTCAGCGCAGCAGGCTGACCAGGCCAGCCGCGCCTGCAGCCAGGCTGCGAACTCAGCAACGGCTGCAGCTAGTAGCGCGTCAACGGCCAGCACCCATGCAAGCAATGCTGTGGGGGCTTACACGCAGATGCAGGCCCTGTATCTGGGTGCGAAGACCTCCAACCCGGTCAAGGACAACCAGGGCAATGCCTTACAGCTCGGCGCCTGGTACACCTATGTGGGCACTGACCCAGATCTTAAGGGCGTGTGGCTGTGGTGGGACGGCACAGGCTGGAACCCCGGGATCGGGCCTGTGATCGGCACGCTGATGCCTAAATCGGGCGGCAAGTTCACCGGCTACGCGTCGGGGCCAGGGGGGGCGACTGGAGAACAGTTCCCGCAAGCGCAGGAAGTCATACCTCGTGTGAGCATGCAGCCGTCTGGGAAGAGTTTGCGCACGATCGTGACCTCTGGCTTCCATCGCCTGGACACGTATTCAGACGGGCCACCTGGTGTCGATCTCTCCTATGGCCAGCTCGTGGTCTCCAGGGGCGGCGACACCGCTTTCCAGTTGGGCGTGCCCTACACCGAGGTGGGCGGCCCTTTGGTGTTCCGGCGTGGCAATCCGACCGAAGCGGGCGGCGCAGGTAGCTATGGGCCCTGGCAGCAAGTGCTCAGTTCCCTGTGGTTTGTCGAGAACGTGAAGGCGAGCACGGTCCCCGCTGGCACAGGCTCGTACGCCGTGAATCCAGGGGAGGGAAGCGTGCACTACGTCGTCATCAATGGGGCAGTGACCTTCAATTTGCCTGCTCAAGGCCGCCAACTCGGGGACCAGGTCACATTGAGAGTTTTCAGCAGCGGCGCAGTGCGCCCGATTTCGTTCTCGGCAAATGTGCGCATGCCCAGCGGTCAGTCCTTCCCCACGTACGCCGCCGACCAGGTCGTGACCTTGGTTCTCTTTTACGGTCGGCAGAACGTCTGGGACTGCTTCTTTGCAGGAGTGCACTCGGCATGACATCCAGATGGCTTATGGCATGCGGACCCCGCATGACGCGCATCGTGATCTCGGCAAGTGTGCGCGCCCCAGACATCCGTGCCTTGGCGTTGGCCGCTGGCTGGAGTGGCTCCGGCCTGATCGAATTGACGATCAATCCTGGTGTGGACGTGGCGTCGATGAACATTGCCGTGGCAAGCATTCCGCACGACGTGCTCACCATCTTGACCAGCGGGCGGATCGGAGGGGTAGTGAATGGAGGCACCGCCTTGAAAACCACATCCCGGATTCGCATCGAGAACAACGGCACGATGTTCGGCGGCGGCGGTTCGGGCGGCACAGGGCAAACCGTTGACGTTTGGTACAACGTCAACGAAGCAGCGACCGTAGGCTGGGGCGGCAACGGTGGCTCGGGTGCAGGCTTCACTTCGTCCGGCAATGTGGCCATGCTCGGAGCCACAAGCGGCCAAGCAGGAAGCTCCGCAATATATTCTGGGCCAGTATTTGCTCCAGACACCGCTCCTACTGCCTATGGCGGGTCGGGAGGCGCTGGCGGCCCCATTGGCGGCGCGGGCGTCCAGGGCGCATACGGTAACTATTCAGGGACCGCGCGCAAGACCGCCACCTCTGGCCCGTTGGCTGGCAATCTCGCGGGGGCCTACATCGACGGCAACGCCTTGGTTACGTGGATCAAGCTCGGCACTGTGCTCGGGAGGGCAATCTAATGAGAATCATCGACAAACAAACCGGCGAGTACCCGGTGGATATGACCATCCTGCAGGAGCGCCATCCGCGCACTTTAATGCCCCAGTACCTGCCTCGCTATGCCGAGGTGCGGGACACCCCATTGCCGGAGTACGACCCAGAAACCCAAAAAACCATCGAAGTCGATCCAGCTGTGGAGGACGGCCTATATGCCCGGCAGTGGCTCGTTACTCCACTGTCTGAGCAAGAACTTGCAGCGATAGCGGCAGCCCGGGCGCGGGCAGAGCAAGAGGCGCGAGATGCCGCGCGGGTCAGCGTTACGAAGCGCCAGGCCCTGCTCGCGCTGTTTGATCTCAAAGGCATCAAGGAAGACGCGATCTTGGCGGCTATCGATGCCATCCCTGATGAGCACACCAGATATCGCATGCTCGTGGACTGGAGAGCTGAATCAATAGAGAGCGACAGCCCCACTGTGCTGCTGCTTGCCAGCGCGCTCAACATCATGGCTGATCTGCCTGCGCTCTTCGAGTATGCCGAGGCCATGTAGCCGCCGCACCACCCCAACCACAACCCGCTTCGGCGGGTTTTTTCATGCCCGTAGGAGGGCACATGGACAACAACTGGTTCGATCAACTTCTACCCAAAGTGCCGGGGATTCTCGGCAGTGCAGGTGCGCTTATGTGGATGCAAGGTACATGGCCCCGCAAAGGGGCAATGCTGGTTCTCGGGATCGCGGCGAGCAACTACGGTACGCCTGACTTCGTGGTGGCGACAGGCCTTTCCGAGGGGCTGGCCGGCTTTGTCGTCGGCATGTTCTCGATGACCGCGGCCGACTGGGTGTTCCGGGCGTGGGATCAATTCGCACTCGGGCCGCTGCTCAATGAGTGGGTGCGCAAGCACCTGGGCCTGCCGCCAAAGGATGGGGGTGCTGTATGACCCCCCATTTCAGCTTGGCCGAACTCACGGCCAGCGCCACGGCGCAGCGCCAGGGCCTGGACAACACGCCCACGCCCGAGGCACTGCAGCACCTGGCGCTCACGGCCGCGATGCTGGAGCGCGTGCGCGCGCACCTTGGCGTGCCCCTCATCGTGACCAGTGGCTACCGATCGCGCTCCGTCAATGCGGCCGTGGGCGGCGTCACCAGCAGCGACCACGCGATAGGCGCGGCCGCTGACATCGTGGCGCCCCAGTTCGGCATGCCCTACGCCGTGGCCAAGGCCCTTGCGCCGCACGTCAACGCGCTGGGCATCGGGCAAATCATCTATGAGAGCGTGGGTGGCAAGCACTGGGTGCACCTGTCCACGCGCACGCCGGACAAGCCTGTCAACCGCGTGATTACGGTCAGCGGCAAAAGCACGCTGGTGGGCATTCAGGAGGTATAGCCATGCATAAATCAACTGCCGGCGCTTTGCTGGCCCTTGCCTTGGGCGGCTGCACGATCTTGCCTGCTGGGAGCGCGGTGCAGGCGTGTGCACTGCTCGACATTGCTGCCCGCGAGGCTGATCTTTCGCCGGCCTGGTACATCCGTGCCGGCCAGGTTCTGCATGTCTGTGGCGTGCCCGATCCACTGGCGCAAGCAGAGCTTGCCGCGTGCGCGGCGCAGGCTCGCAATGGCTACTCCAGCGACTGCGAGGCGCAGCCATGATGGCGCAGCTCAAGGCCTATGCCTTGCAGATCCTCGCCCTGGTGCTGGCCGCGCTGCTGCTTTGGCAGAGCGTTGGTCATCTGCTCGCTTTGCGCGCAGCCGACAAGGCCCGCGCCGACCTGTCGAGCGTACGCGCGGCCACAGCTGCAGCGGCCGCCGAAACATCCGAACGCTATCGAAAACTGGAAGGCACCTACCGTGAAAAACTCGACACCATCGCTCGCGAGTCTGGCCAGGCACAAGCCCGCGCTGCTGCTGATGCTGACGCTGCCCGCGCTGTTGCTGGCCGGTTGCGCGGCGACCTCGCCGACTACATCACCGCCCATCGTGCGGCCGCCAACGCTCGCGCCGTTGCCGGACAGTGCGCGCCAGACACCGGCGCCGTCGATCTGCTTGCCGAGCTGCAGCGCCGCGCTGACGAACGAGCGGGAGAATTGGCGCGCATTGCTGACGATGCCAGAACGAGGGGCGAAAGCTGTGAAGATGCATACGATGCAGGTCGTGCAATGATGAAGCTCACTAAATAGCGCAGCTCGGAAGTTGTTTTGGCAATCATGTGTATCATGGTGTAGGCCGATTTTTATCGGGATACTGCTATCGCCGATATTTGGTGTATCTTTTATTTGGTTTTTGATTTTGGGGGCGTCATGGAAAAATGGGCAGATCAACCAATTTCTGTAATTACAGTTATTGATGAAATTAATCGCGAGCAACAGTTTCTAGTAAAGGTTATTCCAGCGTCTGGCTATTCTGCATACATGTTGGTTGATAAGGAAGGAAATCAATCGCCGAAATCTTTTAAAACTGAAACTGGATCTGTTGTTAATTATGTGTTTTTTGATGCTTTGTGGATAGAAAAAGATGACGTGTATTCTTTGGTGATCGCGACAAAGCAGAAAGATATTTATATGGGAAAGCTCAAATAAAATTTCGCCTTTGTCAGTAAAATGCAGGGAGAAGATTGATTAGGCAAAAATTCTCTGATCGTCATTCATTTGTTTGACGCTCTAAAATTTTTAGACTTGAGCTTTGCTCTCCAGCGATCCAGGCACCTTTTCTGTCGACGGTTAATAACCTTGCTACACCGCCGCGCGCAATCAGCACTAAGTCAATTTTGTAGTTTCGTTCCGAGACATCAGTGTTGGGGTTAACGCCGCGTGCGTATACAACAATGCGTTCGAACGTGTCCGCCACTAATTGGCGAGCCTGAAGCCGCGCGTCGATCTGTTGCGCCTCCACGTCGGCAGTCAACGCGCGCCATGCGACATCGGCACCAGTGATGTCCATGCGTGCGGCGCCGGCCAGCTCCAGTTCGGCCGCCTGCTGCCTGGCCTGAGCAGCGGTTAGTTCGACCTCCAGCTGGCGAGCGCGCCGTGCGAACACTGCCGGCGTGCCCTCGTCGGCGCTGGCCAGCATTGCGTCGGTGAGCTTGTCGAGCTGGGCGCTGATCTGGTCCACCTCCTGGCGGGCTGCTGCCACCTGGGCGCGCGGCATCTGGCTGCGGTCTGCCCCATACAGAGCCTGCAGGTTCACGATGTCGCTGCAGTAAGACATGATGGCGCGCTCAACTGGTGCCACGCTTGTGCTTCCGAACACCGCGCACCCACCGCCATAGGCCGCTGCCGAGGCGCAGAGCAGCCGCCGGTATCCATCCCGAATGCGCCCATCGGGCAGGCGCTTCTTTGTGGCCAGGTGCTGGCCCGACATGGGCCGGCCGCAGTAGCCGCACACGGTAATGCCGAGGCCGGTAATGATGTGGGGCAGATCGCCCTTGACCCGCCGGCGGCCGCTTTGCGCTGCTACCCGCTGCAGTTCAGTCCACTCGTCTGCACTCAGGACGGCCGGGTAGTAGTCTTTGAGTTGGTATTCCTCGCCGTCAAGACTTACGGGCTTTATGCCCGCGAGCTGGGGCATCTTGATGATGCGGTAGACCTGGGTTGTGACGTTAACCCGCGTTGTCGAATACAGCCGCAATCCCTCTGCATCGAGCCGCTGCACGATGCCTTTCCCGCCGTGCCCTTGCGTGTACAGCTCAACGGCCCTGCGCACGGCCGCTGCGCGCTCGGGGTCGATCTCCCATCCCGCTTCCGTCTCCTTGATCCATTCGGGATCATGTCCCTGGCGGACACGTCCCCGGTACGTGCCGTTCTGCCATCCCTCGCACAGGCGCCTGATGCTCGCCTTCACGCGCTTGCTCTTCGTGTCGCTTTCTTCATGTGCCCGGATCATCACCAGCAGGCTGTAAACCAGATCCATGGGGTTTTCTTTGAGCCGTGTACGGCTGTAGGCCTTTCCGTCGCTCGCTGTGACCACGGTGATGCCCGCATTTACAATCTGGGCTAGTTGCGCCTGAGCCTGGATGGGCTCTGCGCGAGAGAGGCGGTCCAGCCCCTCCACGATCAGCACAGATCCATGCGGTACACGCCCGTCCTCCACGGCCCGCAGGAACACCCCAAGCGCGCCACTTTTGATGTGCTGCTGGTGGTAAGCGCTCAGGCCCTCGTCGCGGAGGGTCAGGCTGCTGTCGAGCTGCAGGCCGTGCTCAGAGGCCCATTTTTCCGCGTATGCCAGCTGCCTGTCCGTGCTGCTCCCCGTTGACTGCTTGGGGTCCGAGAACCGCAGGTAGCTATAGACAAGACCTTTAGAAGTTTTTCCCATGAATGAAACTGCTGTCAAAGTGGATCGGCTGCCCCGTATAGGTATGGTATCCCTCGGGTGCCCCAAGGCACTCACGGACTCCGAACTCATCCTCACCCAGCTCAGCGCCGAGGGCTACCAGACCTCCAAGACCTTCGAGGGCGCTGACCTGGTGATCGTCAACACCTGCGGCTTCATCGATGACGCCGTGCGCGAGAGCCTGGACACCATTGGCGAGGCGCTGGCCGAGAACGGCAAGGTCATCGTCACCGGCTGCCTGGGCGCCAAGGCGGGCAAGGACGGCGGCAACCTGATCCAGGAAGTGCACCCCAGCGTGCTGGCCGTGACCGGTCCGCACGCCACGCAGGAGGTGATGAATGCCGTCCACACCCATCTGCCCAAGCCGCACGATCCCTTCATCGACCTGGTGCCGGGCGCCTTTGGCGAGGCGGGTATCAAGCTCACGCCCAGGCACTACGCCTATCTGAAGATTTCCGAGGGCTGCAACCACCGCTGCACCTTCTGCATCATCCCTTCCATGCGCGGCGATCTGGTTTCGCGTCCGGTGGGCGATGTGCTCAAGGAGGCGCGTGCACTGTTCGAGGGCGGCGTCAAGGAACTGCTGGTGATCAGCCAGGACACCTCGGCCTATGGCGTGGACGTGAAGTACCGCACGGGCTTCTGGGACGGCAAGCCGGTGAAGACACGCATGCTCGAACTGGTGCAGACGCTGGCCGAGATCGCCGAGCCCTATGGCGCCTGGGTGCGCCTGCACTATGTCTACCCGTACCCCAGCGTGGACGAGATCATTCCGTTCATGGCCACGGGCCGCGTGCTTCCCTATCTGGACGTGCCTTTCCAGCACAGCCATCCCGATGTCTTGAAGCGCATGAAGCGCCCCGCCAACGGCGAGAGGAACCTGGAGCGCCTGCAGCGCTGGCGCGAGATCTGTCCCGACCTGGTGATCCGCTCCACCTTCATCGCCGGCTTCCCCGGCGAGACGGAGCAGGAGTTCGAGCACCTGCTGCAGTTCCTGCGCGAGGCGCAGATCGACCGTGCGGGCTGCTTTGCCTACAGCCCGGTCGAAGGCGCTGCCGCCAACGAGATCCCCGGCATGCTGCCCCACGAAGTGCGCGAGGAGCGCCGCGCGCGCTTCATGGCCGTGGCCGAGGAGGTTTCCACTGCGCGCCTGCAAAAGCGCGTGGGCCAGACGATGCAGGTGCTGGTGGACAAGTCCGTGGGCCTGGGCAAGAAGGGTGGCGTGGGCCGCAGCTATGCCGATGCCCCCGAGATCGACGGCCTGGTGCACCTGCTGCCGCCCGAGAAGGCCAGCAAGACCTACAAGGTGGGCGACTTCGTCAAGGCGCGCATCGTGGGCACGCAAGGCCACGACCTGGTGGGCCAGCCTGTGTAAGCCTGCCGTTCTGCCATCTCCCGAAAACGGGCAAGGTTCTCCTTGCCCGTTTTTTTGTCTTTTCCGGACCAGTGCCTGATATCGATCAAGGCGGCCGGACCTCTTCGCTGAAATGCTGTACCTACTTTGACGCAAAGAAAGGATGGCGCGAATGAACAGGACCATGAAGGCCGCCGTGGTGCGGGAGTTTGGCAAGCCGCTCACCATCGAGGAAGTCCCGGTGCCCAGGCCCGATCCCGGCCATGTGCTGGTGAAGATCGAGGCCTGCGGCGTCTGCCATACCGACCTGCATGCGGCGCAGGGCGACTGGCCCGTCAAGCCCAATCCGCCTTTCATTCCCGGCCACGAAGGCGTGGGCTACGTGGCCGCCGTGGGCGCGGGCGTCACCCACGTGAAGGAGGGCGACCGCGTGGGCATTCCGTGGCTGTACACGGCCTGCGGCCATTGCGAGCATTGCCTGGGCGGCTGGGAGACACTGTGCGAGCAGCAAAAGAACACCGGCTACTCCGTCAACGGCGGCTTTGCGCAGTACGCGCTGGCCGATGCCAATTTCGTGGGCCTGCTGCCCGGCAGCGTGGACCTGATCGAGATCGCGCCCGTGCTGTGCGCGGGCGTCACGGTCTACAAGGGCCTGAAGGTCACCGACACCAGGCCCGGCAACTGGGTGGTGATCTCGGGCATCGGCGGCCTGGGCCACATGGCCGTGCAATATGCCAAGGCCATGGGCCTGAACGTGGCGGCGGTGGACGTGGATGACGACAAGCTGGCGCTGGCCCGGCGCCTGGGCGCCCAGGTCACGGTCAATGCCATGACCACGGACCCTGCGGCCTATCTGAAAAAGGAGATTGGCGGCGCGCACGGCGCACTGGTGACGGCGGTCTCGCCCAAGGCCTTCGAGCAGGCGCTGGGCATGGTGCGGCGCGGCGGCACGGTATCGCTCAACGGCCTGCCGCCCGGCAGCTTCCCGCTGCCCATCTTCAACATGGTGCTCAGCGGCGTGACGGTGCGCGGCTCGATCGTGGGCACGCGGCTGGACCTGCAGGAGTCGCTGGATTTCGCGGCCATGGGCAAGGTCAAGGCCACCGTGTCCACCGACCGGCTGGAGAACATCAACGACATCTTCGCGCGCATGCATGAAGGCAAGATCGAAGGGCGCGTGGTGCTGGACCTGAACGCCTGACGCTTTGCCCACCCTCAAAAAAACAGGCTTCCCTCGGGAAGCCTGTTTTGCATGGTGCACGCCTTACACCATGCGGCGGATCGGGCGCTTCTTCCACACCAGCTTGTAGTAGGCGGTCTGCAGGCACAGCGTCAGGGTGTAGGACAGCGGAAAGGCCATCCAGATTCCCATCAGCCCGAAGCTGCGGCTCAGCCACCATGCCATGGGCAGCTCCAGCACGGCGAGCACCGTGATGGTGATGGCCGTGGGAATGACCACATCGCCGCTGGCGCGCATGATGGACGACAGGGCGATGAAGCAGCCCAGCAGCAGGCCGCTCCACAGCACGATGTACAGCAGCTCGATGGCCAGCACCAGCACCTGCTCGTCGGTGATGAACATGCCCAGCAGCGGCCGTGCGAACAGGCTGCCGATCAGGGCCAGGGCGGCGCCCAATGCCAGGTTCATGCGGATGGCCGTGGCCGTGATGGCTCCCAGGCGCTCGCTGCGGCCAGCGCCGATGGCCTGGGCTCCGAGGATGGAGGCCGTGATGGCCACCGAAATGACCGGGAACTGCGCAAACGAGTTGATCTGGTTGACCGCACCGTAGGCTGCCGTGGCGCTGGAGCCGAAGCCGTTGACCAGCGACACGACGACCAGCCCGGCCATGGACGAGGCGATCATCTGCACGCCCGTGGGAATGCCCACGCGCAGGATGCTCTTGAGCAGGGTCCGGTCAATGCGCATGGCCTTCCACAGCGCGGCATTGGGCGCCAGCGGGCTGGCTATGCGGCGCAGCCGCCAGCCCAGCCAGGCCAGCGCCAGGGTGAAGCCCAGGATCATGGACACGCCCGCGCTGGCCACGCCCAGGCGCGGCAGGCCGCCCCAGCCCGCGATCAGCGCCGGCGTGCAGACCAGGCCCGTGCCGGTGGAGATCAGCAGGGCCAGCATGGGCGAGACCGTGTCGCCCACGCCGCGCAGCAGCGAGGTGGCCAGCAGGAACACGAACAGCCCCGGCATGCCCAGCAGCACGATGCGCGAATACAGCGTGGCCTGCTCCATGATGTCGGGCGGCGTGCCCAGCAGACGCATCAGCGGCTCGGTGAACAGTCCGCCGAACAGGGCCACGACGGCGCCGAACAGCAGCCCTATGCACATGGCCGTGCCTGCGATGGCGCGCAGCTTGTCGTGCATGCGCGCACCGTAGGCCTGGCCTATCAGCACCGAGGAGCCTGCGCCCAGGCCGATCACGAAGGCGATGAAGAGAAACATCACCGGAAAAAAGGCCGCGACGGCCGCCAGGGCCTGCACGCCCAGCATCTGGCCGATGAAGACGCTGTTGATGGTGCCCGACAGCGACTGCAGGATATTGGCCAGGACCATGGGGCCCAGGAACACCAGGAAGGTGCGCCACAGCGGCTGGGTGCCGTGGGCGATGGGCGGCCCGGCGGGGCTGGATGCGGCAGGCGCAGCAGCCTGGGGCTGAGGTTCGTTAGGTTTCGTCATGTTGTGTCTGTTAATGCGACGAGAAAATGCAATGGAAGGCGGGGGCTTCAGTCCTGCGCTGGCGATGGCGGCGATGGCGGCGAGGACCAGGCAGCGCTGCTCAGTTGCTGCAGATAGCTTCGCACATCCTCGGGCCAAGTGGCGGTGTGCCTTGCAAAGGCGTCGGCCTGGTGTGCAAAGAGGGCGCGGCTGGCGTCCTCGAAATGGGGCAGGTCGCCCGCCATCTCGCTCATGAATCGGTAGGCGGCCTCGGTGGCGGCGCGCACGGCATCCTGTGCGGCATGCTTGCCACGCGCCTCGTCCACCAGTCTGCGCAGTGCGCCGGAGGCGCCGCCGGGCTGGCGGTTCAGCCATTCCCAGTGCCGTGGCAGCAAGGTGACTTCGCGTGCCACCACGCCCAGCTTGGGGCGGCCCACGCTGCGCGGTGCGGCGGCTTGGCCGGGTGCGGGCGATGCGGCCAGTTCGCTGCGCCAGTCCAGGTCCAGCCGCATGCCGCTGTGGTCGTCGAAAACCCACAGCGGCGGCGCCGATCCGCTGCCTTGCGGCTGCTGTTCATGGCTTTGCAGGAACTGCAGGACGGCAGGCCTGTCCCCCTGCAGCACGCGGCCATGGCCCTGGAAGATGGTGTAGCTGGGTGCGGGCTCGGCGCCCGCCATGCAAGAGTCGGTAGTCATGAGCTGGATATTAGCCGGGTAAAATATGCAAGTCAATTAAACCCGGGTAAATATCTGTATGGATGCCGCGCGCCCAAAGAAAAAGCCCCTGGCAGAGACTGCCAGGGGCTTCGCAGAGGGAACTGCAAGCGTTGTTTAGACGCGCTTGCGGTACTCGCCCGTGCGGGTGTCGATTTCGATCTTGTCGCCCTGGCTCACGAACAGGGGCACGGGCACTTCAAAGCCGGTGGCGATCTTGGCGGGCTTGAGCACCTTGCCCGATGTGTCGCCCTTGACGGCGGGTTCGGTCCAGGTGATTTCGCGTTCCACGGACGTGGGCAGTTCGCAGGAGATGGCCTTGCCGTCGTAGAACACGACTTCGGCCTGCATGCCGTCTTCCAGGTAGTTGATGGCGTCGCCCATGTTGGCGGCTTCCACTTCGTACTGGTTGTATTCGGCATCCATCCAGACGTACATCGGATCGGCGAAGTAGGAGTAGGTGCACTCCTTCTTGTCCAGGATCACGTTGTCGATCTTGTCGTCGGCCTTGAACACGACTTCGGTGCCCATGTTCGACAGCAGGGCCTTGAGCTTCATGCGCACGGTGGCGGCGCCGCGGCCACCGCGAGCGTATTCGGTCTTCAGGACGATCATCGGGTCCTTGCCGTGCATGATCACGTTGCCGGCGCGGATTTCTTGAGCGATTTTCATAGCTTGCTTGGCTGAGGTTGAAGCCGCTCAACAGGGCAGGCAAGCGAAGTCGCTGGGACGGTGCGCCTGCCGCAGTTCCGCGGCGGGTGCAACCCTGGTTGGTCGATGGCGGCCGGCTGGCGGTCGCCCGCAACGGCGCCTCCAGGGAGGCAAAACGTGCATTCTAGCTTTTTTCGGTCACGAAAGCTTGCAGCTGCTCAATCAATGGGGTCTGTTGCAGCAGCCGCGCACGCGCGGCCAGTGCGCAGTCCTGCCATTGCCGCAGCAGCGCAGGCGTGATTGCGGGCAGGGTGCTTGCCGGTGCCATGCCGTTCCAGGCATGGTGGAAGGCGCGCAGGCTGGCCGGCGCCTGCAGCCAGTCCAGGAAGGCGTCTAGCTTGTCGTGGTGGGCGTCGTCGTGCTGGGGATAGATGTGCCAGACCAGCGGCTGGCCGGCCCACAGCGCGCGTACCAGCGAATCCTCGCCGCGCACCAGGTTCAGGTCGCAGGCCCAGAGCATTTCGTCGAACTGCGGCTGGGGGCAGGGCTGCGGCGCATGCCGTGTCACCGTACCGTGGTCTGCGGCGGGCACGTCGGCCATGGCCTGTTGCACGGCGGCGGCTGCGCGCCCCGGGGTCACCAGCAAATGCGTGGCCTGCGGCGCAGGGGGCGCTGCATGCAGCTGGTACAGCCAGTGCGGCAGGGCAGGGGGCTCGTAGCAGAACAGCGAGATGGCGCAATCGTCGGTGCCTATGCCGTGGCGTGTGCGCCAGGCCTGCCGGCCCTCGGAAGCAAAAGCCGCCTGGCGCGCGGCCAGGTCCGGCTCGCGCAGCAGGCCGCCCGTGGCGGCCGTGAAGCCCGGATAGAAGAACCAGCGCGTCAACCCCGCAGCCGGCCCCGACATCAGCGGCGAGGGCAGGCGGTGGCAGCGCTCCACATAGTCCTCTGCCGACAGGTATTCGAGGTTGATCCACAGCGGCGCGCGGCGCGCGATGGCCGCCAGAAAGGGCGGCGGAATCTCGCAGCCGAAGGCCTCGATGACCACATCACCCACGGCCTGCGGAATGTCCTGCGCCTGCGTGGGCCAGCCGTGCACGCTGAGTCCGGCCGGGTGGGGCTGGGGCGCCATCCAGGCCAGGGCGCTGGCGTCGTCCATCCACAGCCGCACGCGCTGGCCGCGTGAGGCCAGGTCGGCAGCCGCGCGCCAGCACACGCCGATGTCGCCGAAGTTGTCTATGACCTGGCAGAAGATGTCCCAGGTCCGTGCAGCGGCCTGTTCTGGCAGAGGGGCCGGGGGGATGGGGTTGAAGGCAAGCATGGGAATCAGGGTTCGCACAGGTGTTCGACCAGCAACTGGGCCACGGGCGGCAGGGCCTCCTGCGAGCGTACGCACAACATCAGCTGGCGCTCGGCCCAGGGCTCGTCCAGCGCAATGCAGCGCAGCGGCAGGGCGCCCAGGTACAGGCGTGCGCTGCCTTCGGGCAGGATGCCGACGCCCAGGCCCGAGGCCACCATCAGGCACAGCGCGTCATAGCCCGTGACCTTCATGCGCAGCCGGGGCTGCAGGCCCAGGTCGGCCGCGGCGCGCGTGATCTGGTGGTTGAGCGCGCTGCCGGCGTGCATGCCCACCAGGTCATGGTCCAGCACCTGGGCCAGCCGCAGCGAGCGCCGGCGAGCCAGCGCATGGCCCTGGGGGACGATGACGATGAGGCGGTCGCGCCGGTAGGGGCGCAGGCGGATCTTCTCGCCGTAGCTGCCCTGGTTGAGGATGCCGATGTCGGCCTCGTTGTCGGCCACGGCGCGCGCGATGTCGCTGCTCACGCGCTCCTGCAGGCGCACGTCCACATGCGGGTGCTGGTCCAGGAAGCGCTGCAGCTGGGAGGGCAGGAACTGCGTGATGGCCGAGATGTTGGCCATCACGCGCACATGGCCGCGCAGGCCGCTGCCGTACTCGCGCATCTGCTCGCCGATGCCGTCCAGGTCATTGAGCACGCCACGCGCCATGTTCAGCAGTGCAAAGGCGGCAGCCGTGGGTACGCTGCCGCGGTTGCTGCGGGTGAACAGCTCCACCTGCAGCTGGCTCTCCAGCTCGGCCAGCCGCCGGCTGGCGGCCGAGGGGGCGATGTGTTCGCGTGCGGCGGCGCGGGCGATGGCGCTTTCCTCCATCACGGCCACGAACAGGCGCAGCGAAATCGGGTCGAGTTTCATGGGGTGGCGATTATCGCCCGGCCCCGCCCGACCGGGTTCTGCCATGCCGGTTTGCGATGGCAGCGTCGCGCTTGAGCGTTTTGCGGCCGGCGCGGACGGCGGCAAGATCGGCGCCGCGGCAATGCCATCGGAGGCCGGCCGCAGGAGACAAAGAGGAAGCGCTAACCCATGACACAACAGACAAGGCAGGCCCCCACACCCGGCGCGCTCAGCGGCGTGCGCGTGGTCGAGATGGGGCAATTGATCGCCGGGCCGTTCTGCGGCAAGACGCTGGGCGAGTTCGGCGCCGACGTGGTCAAGATCGAGGCGCCGGGCGCGGGCGATCCGCTGCGCAACTGGCGCCTGATCAAGAACGGCACCTCGGTCTGGTGGCAGGTGCAGTCGCGCAACAAGCGTTCGGTGGCGCTGGACCTGCGCCAGCAGGAGGGCCAGGACATCGCGCGGCGCCTGATCGCCGAGGCCGATGTGCTGGTGGAGAACTTCCGTCCCGGCACGCTGGAGGGCTGGGGCATGTCGCCCGAGCAGCTGCATGCGCTCAACCCCGGGCTGGTCATCCTGCGCATCTCGGGCTACGGCCAGACCGGCCCCTACCGCGACCTGCCGGGCTTTGGCGTGATCGGCGAGGCCATGGGCGGCCTGCGCCACCTGACGGCCGAGCCGGGCCGGGTGCCGGTGCGCGTGGGCGTGTCCATTGGCGACACGCTGGCCGCGCTGCATGGCGTGATCGGCGTGATGATGGCCCTGTACCACCGCAAGGTGAACGGCGGTGCCGGCCAGGTCATCGACGTGGCGCTGCATGAGGCCGTGTTCAACGTCATGGAAAGCCTGCTGCCCGAATACAGCGCCTTCGGCGCCGTGCGGGAGGCCGCAGGCAGCGCGCTGCCGGGCATCGCGCCGTCCAACGCCTATCCCTGCCAGGACGGCTGGGTGCTGGTGGCCGGCAATGGCGACTCCATCTTCAAGCGCCTGATGGCCACCATCGGCCGCCAGGACCTGGCCGACGATCCGCAACTGGCAGACAACGCGGGCCGCGTGGCGCGCATTGCCGAGATCGATGCCGTCATCGGCGGCTGGACGCGCACGCAGAGCGTGCAGGCCGTGATGGACCAGCTGGCCGCCGCACGCGTGCCGGCCGGCAAGGTCTACACCGCCAAGGACATTGCCGAGGACCCGCACTACCGCGCCCGCGACATGATCCTCAGCCAGCACACGCGCGACGGCGACGACATCGAGGTGCCGGGCATCGTGCCCAAGCTCTCGCTCACGCCGGGCACGGTGCGCACCAGCGCCCCCCATGTGGGCGACGACACCGATGCCGTGCTGGCCGAGGCCGGCCTCACGGCCGAACAGATTGCGCTGCTGCGCAGCAAGGGAGTGATCCAATGAACGCCGTCCACCCCACGGATGTCTGGCAGGGCGCGGGCCGCCGCGTCTTCTTCAACGAGGTCGGCACGCGCGACGGGCTGCAGATGGAGCAGGCCTTTGTCCCCACCGAGGACAAGATCGCCCTGGTCAATGCGCTGTCGCAGGCCGGCCTGTCCAAGATCGAGGTCACGGCCTTTGTCTCGCCCACCGCCATTCCCGCGCTGCGCGACGGCGAAATCGTCATGCGCGAGATCGAACGCCGCCCCGGCACCGTCTACACCGCCCTGGTGCCCAATGCGCGGGGCGCCGAGCGCGCCATCGAGGCGCGCACGGACGAACTCAACCTGGTCATGTCGGTCAGCGAGACCCACAACCTGTGCAACCTGCGCATGCAGCGCAGCCAGTCGTTCGCGGCGCTGGCCCAGGTCGTGGCCACGGCGCAGCAGGCGGGCGTGCCCGTCAACGTCTCGCTGTCATGCTGCTTTGGCTGCCCCATGGAGGGCGATGTGCCGCAGCAGGAAGTCTTCGGCTGGGTGCAGCGCTTTGCCGATCTGGGCGTGCAGGGCATCACGCTGTGCGACACCACGGGCATGGCCTTCCCGGCCCAGGTGCGCGCCATGGTGGCCGCCTTCCGGCAGCGCTGGCCGCAGCTGAGCATGACCCTGCATTTCCACAACACGCGCGGCATGGCGCTGGCCAATGTGCTGGCCTCCATCGAGGCGGGCGGCGACCGCTTCGATGCCTCCATCGGCGGCCTGGGCGGCTGCCCCTATGCGCCGGGCGCCTCGGGCAATGCCTGCACGGAGGACATCGTCCACGCGCTGCAGCTCATGGGCTACGACACCGGCGTGGACCTGGCGCAGATCGTCGCGGCCGCGCGCAGCCTGCCCGCGCTGATCGGCCATGACACGGCCAGCCAGATCGCCAAGGCCGGCGCGCGGCTGGACCTGCACCAGCCACCAGCCGACTTTGCAGCCATCCGCGAACGGGCTTTGGCCAAGGGCTGAGGCCGGCGCGCATTCTCATTCACAAGAACCGAGCAAACCAAGGAGACAAAGATGAAGAAGATTCAACGCAGACAGATCGCAGCCGTGGCCATGGCCATCGCAGGACTGGGCCTGGGCGGCACGGCCGCACTGGCGCAGGGCGGCTACCCCGCCAAGACCATCACCATGATCGTGCCGGCCGCAGCCGGCGGCACCACCGACCTGGCCGCGCGCATGGCGGCCCAGGCCCTGGCGCCCGTCATCGGCCAGTCGGTGGTTGTGGACAACAAGGGCGGCGGCAACGGCTCCATCGCAGCCAGCCTGGTCAAGCGTGCCGAGGCCGATGGCTACACCCTGCTCATGCAGTACTCGGGCTACCACGTGATCTCGCCCCACCTGACCAAGGCCCGCGCCTGGGAGCAGGGCGACTTCCAGCCCGTGGCCAATGTGCTGTCGGCGCCGCAGATCATCGTGGTGCGGTCCGAGCTGCCCGTGAAGACGCTGGCCGAACTCGTGGCCTATGCCAAGGCCAACCCGGGCAAGCTGAACTACGCCTCTTCCGGCAACGGATCGCTGCAGCACGTGACCGGCGCCATGCTGGAGCAGCAGGCCGGCATCAAGATGGTCCACGTGCCCTACAAGGGCACGGGCCCCGCGCTGCAGGACCTGCTGGGTGGCCAGGTGGACCTGACCTTCGGCACGGCGCCGCCCTTCATGCCCCATGTGCAAAGCGGCAAGCTGCGCGTGCTGGCCGTCACCGGCACGCAGCGCCTGCCCAGCCTGCCGGATGCGCCCACCACGGCCGAGGCCGGCTACGCAGGCGTCAACGCCACCTCCTGGTTTGCCGTGTTCGCGCCCGCCGCCACGCCCAGGCCCGTGATCGACAAGCTCACGGCCGACCTCAAGAAGGTCGTGGAGAACCCGGCCTTCAAGCAAAAGGCGCAGGAGCAGGGCGCCACGGCCGACTACATGAACCCGCAGCAGCTCGGCGCCATGGTCAAGACCGACTGGGCCAACTGGGCCCAGGTGGTCAAGTCCTCGAAGATCGAGGCCGAGTAAGAGCCCGAGGGCCCGCAGGCCCGCTGCGGCGGGCCCGGGCAGCGGCCACAATAGGCGCATGTCCGAACCCCATTCCGATGAACTGCTGGCCCAGGTGGCAGCGCTGCCGGGTCTGCCCGGCGTCTACCGCTATTTCGACGCGGCAGGCGCGCTGCTGTACGTGGGCAAGGCCATCAACCTCAAGCGCCGCGTCTCCAGCTACTTCACCAAGAACCATGGCGGCACGCGCATAGGTCACATGGTGGGCAAGATCGCCCGCATGGAGACCACGGTGGTGCGCTCCGAGGCCGAGGCCCTGCTGCTCGAAAACAATCTGATCAAGACGCAGCAACCCAAGTACAACATCCTGTTCAGGGACGACAAGAGCTATCCCTATCTGAAGATCACCGGCGTGGCCGCGCGCGACGGCCGGGATGGCGAGCCGGCCCACCAGCTCTTTGCCCGCATGGCCTACTACCGCGGCGCCGTGGACAAGCGCCACCGCTACTTCGGCCCCTATCCCAATGCCTGGGCCGTCAAGGAAAGCATCCAGCTGCTGCAAAAGGTCTTCAGGCTGCGCACCTGCGAGGACACGGTCTTCGCCAACCGCTCGCGGCCCTGCCTGCTCTACCAGATCAAGCGCTGCTCCGGCCCCTGCGTGGACCTGATCTCGCCCGAAGCCTATGCGCTGGATGTGCGCAATGCCGAGGCCATGCTGCGCGGCGAGACCCAGGAACTGCTGCGCCAGCTGGAGGCCCGCATGATGGAGCACGCCGGGCGCATGGAATACGAGCAGGCCGCCGAGGTGCGCAACCAGATGACGGCACTGTCGCGCGTGCTGCACCAGCAGGTCATAGAAACCGCCGACGACCGCGACGTGGACATCCTCGCCGTGAAGGTGCAGGGCGGCCGCGCCTGCGTGAACCTGGCCATGGTGCGCGGCGGCCGCCACCTGGGCGACCGGCCGTACTTTCCCGCCAACCTGGGCGATGCCGCCTCGGTCTACGCCGGCGAGGAAGAGGCCAGTCTTGCCGAGTCCGCGCGGCCGGTCGAGGAGATCGTGCTGGAGGCCTTCATCGCCCAGCACTACACCGGCGTGGCCGTGCCGCCCGTGCTCATCGTCAGCCACCCGGTGGACAAGAAACTGCTGGCGCTGCTGAGCGAGCAAGGCGGCGTGCGCATCACCGCCGTGCAGCAGCCGCGCGAGCAGCGGCGCATCTGGCTGGAGATGGCGCAAAAAAACGCCGACATCCAGATGACCCGCCTGCTGGCCGAAGAAGGCTCGCAGCAGGCGCGCACGCGCGCCCTGGTCGAGGCGCTGGACCTGGCCTGCGAGAACCTGGACGAACTCACCATCGAATGCTTCGACATCTCGCACACGGCAGGCGAGGCCACGCAGGCCTCCTGCGTGGTCTTCCATCACCACAAGATGCAAAGCAGCGAATACCGGCGCTTCAACATCGAAGGCATCACGGGCGGCGACGACTATGCCGCCATGCGCCAGGTGCTGACGCGCCGCTACAGCCGCGTGGCCGAGGCGCAAAGAGAGGCGGGCGGTGCCGAGCTCACCGGCAAGCAGCCGCAACTGCCGGACCTGGTACTGGTCGACGGTGGCAAGGGCCAGGTCAGCATGGCGCGCGAAGTCTTCGAGCAGCTGGGGCTCGATGTCTCGCGCATCGTGGGCGTGGAAAAGGGCGAGGGGCGCAAGGTCGGCCTGGAAGAACTGGTCTTTGCCGACGGGCGCGAGAAGATCTACCTGGGCTACGACTCGGCCGCGCTGATGCTGGTGGCCCAGATCCGCGACGAGGCCCACCGTTTCGCCATCACCGGCATGCGCGCGGCGCGCGCCAAGGTGCGCGTGGGCGGCGGCAAGCTCGAGGAGATTCCGGGCGTGGGCCCCAAGAAGCGCGCGCGCCTGCTGCAGCGCTTCGGCGGCGTGCGCGGCGTGTCGGAAGCCACGGTGGAAGACCTGTGCAGCGTGGACGGCATCTCGGCCGCGCTGGCTGAAGATATCTACCGTGCATTGCATTGAAACGACTGTCCCGCGGGCTGCACCGCAGGCCCGCAAACAGAACCTCAAACACCAAGGTACGTGACACAATGGCGGCCATGTTTCTCACAATCCCCACCTTGATGACCTGTACGCGGATCGTCGCGATTCCGCTGATCGTCGGGGTGTTCTATGCGCCTTTCGACGTGGCGACCCGCAACCTGGTCGCCACGGTCATGTTCATCGTCTTCGCGGCCACCGACTGGCTCGACGGCTACCTGGCGCGCAAGCTCAACCAGACATCGGCCTTCGGCGCCTTCCTCGATCCCGTGGCCGACAAGTTCCTGGTCTGCGCCTCGCTGCTGGTGCTGGTGCATCTGCAGCGCACCGATGTGTTCGTGGCCCTGATCATCATCGGCCGCGAGATCGCCATCTCGGCCCTGCGCGAATGGATGGCCCACCTGGGCGCGGGCAAGAGCGTGGCCGTGCACATGCTGGGCAAGCTCAAGACCACGGCGCAGATGGTGGCCATCCCCTTCCTGCTGTACGACGGCCGTGTGTTCGGCATGATCGACACCGGCGTCTGGGGCCAGGTGCTGATCTGGGTGGCGGCGGTGCTCACCGTCTGGTCGATGGTCTACTACCTGCAAAAAGCCCTGCCGGAGATCCGCGCGCGGGTCACGCACTGAGGGCGTTGCGGATCGCTCCCCCAGCCCATGCGCCTGACATGCGGGGCGGTCTGGGGTGCTCTTCTTTTGGAAGCATATGAGTGAGGCAGGGCAGCTGCTGCAGCCTTGCCGGCGCGCAGCGCCAAGGCGCATTGCAGCACTGGCAAGGCCTGCGGCGGGCAAGTCCATTGTCAACCCTTGTCAATTCGTGAAGCCGCTAGCACCCGCTGCGCGCAAAAAACCGGCCGCAAAGCCAAAGCTGGCGCCAAAACCGCATAGAATCGTGCCCTGTCGTTGCGATGCACAGCGTGCATTGACACCTGGAAGGTCGATGGCTTTAATTCACCGATGCCTGCCCCGAGGCAAGCGTCGAACGGCAAGCCAGATTCCGTATCCGTCGCGCCGGGTTTCTGGTCGCGCCAAGTTGGTGGCCGCAGAGACATTCCATTCACTTATTTCTCCAGAGGCATCTTGTGAATAAAACCGAACTGATTGAGCACATCGCTAACAACGCCGACATCTCCAAGGCTGCGGCTGCTCGCGCACTGGATTCCACGATTGAGGCTGTGAAGAAAACCCTCAAAAAGGGTGGTACAGTGTCGCTCGTTGGTTTTGGTACATTCGCCGTTGGCAAGCGCGCCGCCCGCACGGGCCGCAACCCCCGCACCGGCGAGACCATCAAGATCAAGGCCGCCAAGGTTCCCAAGTTCCGTCCGGGCAAGGCATTGAAGGATGCCCTGAACTGACACCAGTCAAGGTGGGGTGCTTAGCTCAGTTGGTAGAGCGGCGCCCTTACAAGGCGTAGGTCGGCGGTTCGACCCCGTCAGCACCCACCACCATAAACTGAATGAAATCAAGGCCCTAGAGACATCTAGGGCCTTTTTCTTTGCCCGTTTTACCGCCCAGAATGGTAGCCAAAGGGAGCCTCTACCAGCCGGAAATAGTTGTCTGCCAACTTGCCTGGGCGTAGACTCGCGCCCCATTCGCAGCATGTCGGAGTCCAGTCTTGGCAGGTAAAAAACAGTTCCCGAATGGCACTTGGCAGTACACCTTCAAGCGAAAGGGTGTGCTGGATAAGCCGCTATATCTGACCTTCGACACAGAGGTCGAGGGTGATGAATATGCGGCTCGGCTGGATGCGCTCCTGGCCCGAGGCATCGTGCCCGCAGAGCACCAGAAGGCTGAGGTGGTGCTGACGATCAAGGAGCTGGTGCGCGAGTACGAGCGTGATGCGCATCCGTCGCCGAAGGATCGCAGTGCCCTCGGCACCATCCTGGACAGCCGTGGTCACTACCCGCTGAGTGAGATCAATTCGGCGTGGGTCGATGGCTGGATTACGGAGATGAAGCGGGTGGATAACCTCGCGCCGGCCACCATCCGCGCCAAGGTAGGGGCGCTGGCCAGGTGCACAGACTGGGGGATGCGAAAGGGGCTGCTGTCCCTGCCGGACCATCCGCTACGCACGTTGCCAGACGGATATGCCCAGTACACAAAGACGGATGCCGCGCTGGCGGAAGGTGGCGCGCGCACCGATGTGGAGCGTGACCGGCGCCTGGAACGAGGAGAGTATGAGGCCGTGCTTGCAGTGATCGATGGGGGGGTGCTCGCGCGCAAGCAGCGGCCGCTGAAGTTGGAGCATCAGGCGGCGCTGCGTTGCCTTTTTGTTTTGGCCGTGGAGACGGCCATGCGGATGCGCGAGATGTACACGCTGACGCTCGCGCAGGTGGACCTGCCACGGCGAACGGTGTTTTTGGACAAGACCAAGAACGGGGACAAGCGGCAAGTGCCGCTGTCCTCGGTGGCAGTTGGAGTGCTTGAGGGCTACCTGCAGGGCCTGGATCTGCCAAGCCCGCAGTCGTTGATTTTCCCGTGGTGGTCGAAGCGCGATGAAGACCTGCACGCCACCACTGATTACCTGTCGACCCTGTATGCGGGGATCATGGAGCAGGCCGGCGCCAAGGGCCTGCGATTTCATGATCTGCGTCACGAAGCGACCAGCCGCCTGTTTGAGCGGACCACGCTGAGCGAGACGCAGATCATGAAGATCACAGGCCACAAGACGCAGCGCATGCTAATGCGCTACGCGAACCTGCGTGGCACGGACCTTGCCAACGCTCTTTGGTGAGCGCTTGCGCACGAGGCGTTCGGCCGTCTGCTGGAGGATGACCTTTTCGGCGTGGCGTACCACGTCGCGGCGCATGAAGACGTAGGCGCGCCCGATCTTTCCTGCTGGGATTGTCCCGTCGCGTGCCATGTCCTCGGCTGTTTTAGGGTGGACTTTCAGGATATCTGCAGCCTCTATCAGGCCCACGGTGTCGCTGTTGCTCATTTTCGATTTCCTTCTTCGGCGCGCTCGGCCGCCCGGTAGCCGGCCTCGAATGCGTCCACGATGTTCGATGCGCCACCGGCCTGCAGCCAGGCCTCGCACTTGTCGGCCAGGGCGTCGGGCGGCAGCGGCTTGCGCGCCTCCAGCTTTGCCCGGCGGTTCCAGTTCTCAACTGCAGCATCGCGGCTTGGCTGGGGCTGCCCTTGGCGCACCTCGCAAGTCCGGCATTCGGCGAAGTGGCCGGAACGTCGGTTGGAGACACGCTTGAAAAGGACGCGGACGGGTCCGCCACAGAACGGGCAGGGCAGCGGGTCGGGTGTTGGTGCTGTGGTCACGGGGTCTATCCTTTCTCGGCGTCCTGCTTCCGGCGCAGTTCGCGCAGTCCCTCTGCCGCATAGGCTAAGGCGCGGGCGCTGCGCAGTGCGTTGCTGATGAGGGCCTCCGCCTCGCGCTTGAGGTCGCGGACGATATGGCGCTCGGGGTGGTCGATGGTCACGCCTTCGTCGATGGCGGCCACTGCTGCCAGCGTTTCTACGGCCAGGTCAGCCAGGCTTTGCTGTGTCATGCCGGTCCTTTCTGCTGCGCCTGGGCGCGCCGCGATTGCTGGTGTGCCTTGAGCGCCGCCTTATAGCTGGCCTTGGCTTCCTTCTTCGTGTTGGCCCACTGGCCCTGCACGTCGCGGTAGCTGTCCCAGTCGCCGTCCCAGACCATGCGATACATGCGGTATTCCTGCGTACCGTTGAGGACGTAGCCGCGTGTCTCGAACTTCGGCAGCCGGCTTCCGCACAACCACTCGCGGAACGTGCAGCCGGTGTCCGCGTCCAGCCACTGGCTGTACTGCGTCTGCTTCGCGGGCGGCGTCGGCTCTGGCAACTGCTCCAGCGCCAGGGCGGCGCCGGCCGTCGTAGTCACGAACACGATGTCGCGCGCATCGCAGAATGCCGGCGTGCGCACACGGGCCATGAGGCCCATGGACTCCAGCGCCTGGAGGTCTGGATAGTCGGTGGTCCCGGTGCTGGTGACGAAGTGGTTGCGGTAGGACCGGCGCTGGCGCTCGCTCAGGCCCAGGGTGTGTTGCAGCAGGCGGACCTGCTGGGGTGTTGCGGTTTGCATCTAGCTCTCCTTGTGCCCAGTGGGGCGCGCGCGGATGGCGGCGGCGCAAGTCCTTGCCGTGTCGGCGCGCTGCTCGTCGCCCCAATCCAGGTTGATTCGCTGCTGGGTGTCGCATGCCTTCGCGCAGGTCTCGCGTTCAGCGGAGGCCACCATGGCGGCAAACGAAAGCAGCCTGTCCAGGTCCGTGCCGACCCAGGTCTTTGGCAAGCCCTGGTCCGCCGGAAAGATGCGTCCGAAGCCCGTTGCGCAGGCCATGGCGATCACGTCGTCGCGCGTCATGCCGCCCCCTTGGCTGCTGCCTGGGCTGCGGCCTCGGCGGCAGGTTTGGAGCGCCAGTAGCGTGGTGCCCCATCTTTCCTGACCATGGTTTCCGTGCAGCGGAAAAAGCGGCTGTTGTGGCGCACCAGCATCCAGATCTCTTTGCCGCGCATGTAGTGCACCTCTGCCCTCCATGGGCCTGTCGAAAGGGTCGTGCTCATGCTTCACCGCCTTCCTTGGCCTGGGCTGCGATAGCGGCACGGATGGCTTCTCGCGGATCGTCGCTCCACGAACGGCCAATCTCGCGCTCGCGCGGCTCGCTCATGTAGTGCTCGATGACGCGCCAATGCACGTCGGAGTCATCGCCTCCCGTGGGAACGTCAATGCTTCGCAGGTCGCAACTGGTATCACGCAGGAAGTCCAGCAGAGCCTTGTCGTCGCTCGCATCCACTGCAGGCGCAGCAGGCGCAGCAGGTGCTGCCTGTGCACGCAGCACACGCGCCGCCCGGGACGGCCCGCTCAGAATCACGCCTTCGGACTCTGGTGCGTCGGGCAGGCTGTCGAAGAACTCCAGGATCTCTTCCAGCTTGTCAGCCTGCTCCTTGTGGAAGATGACGTGCAGCGAATCGTCTTCCTTCGTTTCGCCCCAGTCTTCGACCGCGACGTTCACGATGCGGGCCAGCTGCAGCAGGTTCTCGATGACCTGCGTTGCAATGGCCGAGGGCGCAGCAGGTGCCTGGGGCGCTGCTGCCAGCCGGCGCGCAGCTGCCAGGGCCTGGGCGTGGCGTTCGCGCGGCTCGGCGTAGTGCGCCATCTGCGGCTGACTGTGCTCCAGGGCTGCAACGATCAGCGCCAGGTCGTTGCCAGGGGCTGCAGGCGCTTCCAGGGCGGGCGCTGCCTGGCGGCCCAGGTCGAAGTAGGTGCGCATCTGAGCTGCCGTGAAAACTCCCTCGCGGCCGATTTCGTGACCGAGGCTCCCGCCGCCAGTCGAGACCGATCCGCGCTGCACCCAGTCGGCCACAGGCTCGGGAAGCGACGGGTACTCGCCCTGGGGCGCCACAGCGGCAGGCTGCAGGTACACGGTGCGCCAGTGCCCTTCATTGCCCTGGCGGCACGGCTCCACATCCGTGAAGAACTGGCCTGTGTGCGTGTTGACGTAGCCGAAGGGCGTCACAGCGGCGGAGGCTTCGATGTCTTTTTTCAAGGAATTCATGGTGCTATCCTGTTTTCCCGATTTGCGGCGGGAGGTGTTCTATGTGGACGTGCAAGAGCTGTGGACTGCTCGTGATGTTCAAAGCAGTGGAGCCCGAGATAGACGAGGAGGGCATCTACTTCCTGTGCCCTGGATGCGATGCTCGGAACGAGCTGGTGAACGTTGATCCGAGAGGCGGCGGGATCGTGCTGGGTCAGCCAGCGGATTGAGCGGGCTGCGCGGCTTCTTGAGCTGCGGCTGCCGCCTCGCCGCGACGGCCCCAGCCCGCCGCAAAGCCATCCTTGTAGGCATTGGCCTCGGTGCAGGGGACCTCGGCTATAAGGCGGTATCGGTCGAGACTGTCGTTACGCTCAGCCTCCATTCGCGCGCGATCGTCCTCGCGACTGGCCAACCCCACCACAACGTCAGGCTCGGCATCCGGGTCGAAGTCGCACGGGGAAAGTCCGTAACCTGCGAATGCCAGCAGGTGCCGGGCCATGCCGATGACTGCCTGCTCTTCGGATTCGGTCAGCTCGCCCTTGCCGCACAGGGCGTTACTGCTGATGCACACGACGTCTTGACCTTCTATCGAAGCCACCACAGCCCAGGTTTCCGGCATGGGCGGGTGCTCTGGAGCAACAGCGGCAGGAGCTGCCCCGGCGGTGATTCGTGCGATGGCCGCGCCGATGGCAACGCGGTCTTCTTGTGTGAGGGAGTCGCGGCGGGCGGCGTCCATCAGGCGCTTGGCCAGGGTGTCCTGTGTGGTGGTCATGCTGCTTGCTCCGTGGTGTCGGCGGGGTTGAGGAAGTCGGCGGGGATCAGGACGCCCAGCTTGTTTGCCGCGCGCCAGCCCAGCGGTTCGCACTTCGCAATTGCTGCGTTCAAGGCCTCGAATGCCTCGCGCAGCGCGTCAGGAACCTCGCCGTCCTCTGGCAGGTCGTCCATGAAGTGCTCATTGGGGTCGATTGGCCGCGCGTGCACCGGCTCGCATTGAACGAGACGAACACCTTCGGGATTCAGCTCGTGCTCCTCCAGCCAGTCGCGCAGGTCATCGAGGTCGAAAAAGTAGCGGTCGCTGTCGAATACGCACAGCGGCATCAGCTCCTCAGAAAGAGGCGCCTTCGGCATGGCCTGCCACTTGGCCTCCTGCTTCTCGGCGTAGCACGCCTTGCAGTAGGAGCGGTTTTCGACAGGCCCGTGCTCGGGGTTCTCTTCGCAAATCCTGTGTGTCGATCCGCAGAAGCGCGCCATGCGCTCGTCCTTGCCCCAGAACCGGCCGTCGCGCGCAACCCAACCAGTGACGGTCTGAATGCTTGCGGCCTCGGGGGAACTGGCCAGGATCATTTCGGGCTGTTGCTTCGTTGCTGTCATGAGGTTGCCTCTATGCGCCAGAGCGCTTTGGTGGTGTTGATGACGTGGCCTGCGCGCTGCAGGAGCGGGCAGGTCGGGGGTGGGGTCGGGGTCAAGCGGCGACTCCGTAGATCAGCGCCTCATGGGCGAAGTTGGCGCGGGCCAGGGCCTCGGCCAGCGGCGGGCAGACGCTGTTGCCGCACATGCGGACCTGTGCTGTGGTGCTCAGGTCGATGAGCGGCACATCACGCGGATCGCTGGCTTGCTTGCCGTTGCGGAACAGCAGGGCCGGGTCGGGCACGCGCTCGAAGTGGTAGTCGCGTGGGAAGCCCTGGGCACGGAACAGCTCGCGCGGCTTGAGCATGCGCAGCGTGATGTCCACAAGCACCCACCACTGGTCCGCGTGCCACATGAGGACCAGTTCGGCCGGGTCTGGGAAGTGCTCAGGCAGGTGCTTGTGCAGCAGCTCGGCGCAGAGCCGGGCGCGCTCGGCATGCTCGGGCGCCAGCGTTGCGGCCGGCACCTGGCAGGTCTGCACCAGGCCCATGCGCGCCTTGGTGGGCACGGTGTGCATGGGCTCGCTGCAGGCGCTGTCCTGGCCGCCCTCGCTGTAGTACTTCACGAGGTAGGCCGTGATCAGGCGCTGCTGCGTGCCGCTGGATGTGACCGTGGACATGGGGTCGTCCACCGCACGCCCGTCGCCGTCGTAGAACCCGCCGTTGGCTTGCTCCAGGCACGCGGCCACCATGGCCTGCTCACCCCGGTTGGCGCCGGTGACGGTGCGCAGGGGCTCGCGCGGATCGTTGCCGGTGCGCTCGCCGTGGTGGGTGAGGTGGGTCAGGTGCACGGCAGCCAGCGCGCTGGTGCCGCCACTGGCGGTCACGGTGTTGAGCGGCACTTCTAGGCTGCGGACGCCGTGGCTGAAGCGCTTGCCACCGGCCGGGCCTTCGCCGTGCCCCATGTCCACCAGGTGCGCCGCCACCATGTCCATCTGGATTCCGGTGCTGGGCCGCTTGGGCGTGCCGCCGGCCGTGACCGTTGGCAGGGGTGAGTCCATGGAGCAGCCGATGGCGCCCGTGTTGAACTTCGTGATGTGGGCCATGGCCACGGCGCTCTTGATGCCGCTCGCCACCACGGTGCCCAACGGTGCCTCGATGTCCTGCACGCGCGGCTGCTGGCCTTGGCGCTCGCCGTAGCCGATGGTGACCAGGTTGGCACCCACCAGGGCGTGGTGCGTGCCGCTGGCGGCCACGGTAGACAGCGGAGCATTCACCGCATGGCCCATCAGGTGCTGCTCGGACGTGCCGCGCAGCGGGGCCATGACAGGCGCCATCACGGGCTGGGCCACAGCGCGGTGGTTCTGCGTGGTTACGGTGCCGATGGGGCGATCCGTGGGCGCCGGCCTGCCCGAATACACCGGGCCGCCGGCACCGACGATGAACGGGCTGGCACTGGTCAGCACATGGCGCCACAGGCCCTTCGCCACGCGGCGCATGGTGTTGTCCACCAGCGGGCGCTTGCGGCCGAAGACGCTCTCGGCCGGCAGGTCGAAGTCGATGCACTCGGCGGCCGTGCGGTGCGCAGCCAGCTTGCCGGCGATGACGCGGCGGTCGGTGGGCTCGGCGTGGGTCTGCTCGGGCCAGACGATGGGCAGGCCGTCGCGGCGGGCCACCAGGAACAGGCGTTTGCGAATCGTGGGCGTGCCGTGGTCGCTGGCGCGCAGCTCGCGCCAATCAACCTGATAGCCGTGCATGCGCAGCTGGCGCACGAACGATTTGAAGGTCTTGCCCCGGCGCGCGGGGTCCGGCCGGGCCAGGCCATCGGGGCCCACCAGGATCGGGCCCCAGGTCTGGAACTCCTCCACGTTCTCGAGCATGAGCACGCGGGGTTTGCACATGGCCACCCAGCGCATGCCCACCCAGGCCAGGCCCCTGATGTGCTTGCTGACCGGCGTGCCGCCCTTGGCCTTGCTGAAATGCTTGCAGTCGGGCGACAGCCAGACGAGCGCGACGGGCTGATTGCCCGTCACCTGGATGGGGTTCACGTCCCAGACCGATTCGCACAGGTGCAGCGTGTGCGGATGGTTGGCCGCGTGCATTGCCAGCGCCTCGGGGTCGTGGTTGATGGCGATGTCCACGGGCCGGCCGAAGGCGGCTTCCAGCCCGGTGGACGTGCCGCCGCCGCCCGCAAAATTGTCAATGATTAACTCGCCGGGGAAGGCCAGCGGCATGGTGAAGTTGTCGCGCTTCATCGGGTGGGGTTCCTTTGGGCCAAAAAAAGCCCTCGCGGCATACCGGGAGGGCTTCGGGGGAGGGGAACGAGGTCAGATCGCGCGGCGGAATGCCTTGGTCAGGTGCAGCCCTTCGACGGTATGCCCTCGCTTGAGAAGAGCCCGGCAGATCTGCGCCTGGGCGTTGTGGCTGGCACTGGCTTGGCGTGCCAGGCCGAGATAGCTGTTGCCACTGGCGTAGACATCGGCATCGGGCATGACCTCCAGCTGGCTGAGCGCCTGATGCAGCGTGCGCGGGCGTGTGATTCGGCGCCATGGCTTGATCACCTGGCCCACGTAGTCGATGCCGCGCGCGATGGGATGAATCACGGTCTTGCGCGGGTTGAGTGCGAGCCCCAGGGCTGGCAGCTTGGCCTCGACGCTGCGTAGGGCTTCGCCCAGCCACTGTGGGGATTCGTGCAGCAGCACCATGTCATCGACGTAGCGCGTGTAGTGCCGGCAGCGGATGGCGTGCTTGACGTGCTGGTCAACCTCGTTGAGCAACACATTGGCAAAGAACTGGCTGCTCAGGTTGCCTATGGGCAAGCCTTGGTGTCGGCCTGCATTGGCGAGGCGCTTGTGCGGTGGCACGGCGGCCAGCGTTGCGGCGCTGCCGCGCACCAGATAGTCCTCGCGCGGATCGTGGAACAGCACCATCTTGCACAGGCCTCGCCACCATGGTTCGTGGATCTGGCGCACCAGCAGCGGCCACAGCACGCGCTTGTCGATGCTGACGAAGAAATTGGCCAGGTCGCACTTCAGGTAAAAGCCAGGCCTGGTCCAGTTCTGTGTCTGGCTGCGCACCTTGGTCTCCAGCCGTTGGGCTGCGTACAGCGTGCCGCGCCCGGCGATGCAGGCGCAGGAGTCTGCGATGAATCGGCGGTGGAAGCGGTCGGCCACCTGGTTGTAGAGCAGATGGTGCACGATGCGATCGCGAAATCCAGAAGCCCAGACCTCGCGCGGCCGTGGACGGCTGATTGCGAAGCAGATGGAGCGACCGGGGCGGTAACTCCCATCGCTCAGCTCTTCATGGAGATCCACCAGGTTGCGCTCCAGATCCTGCTCGAATCGGAGCGCGCTGGCGGTATTGCGTTTGTGCCGGCGGCAGTCGAAGTACGCCTGCACCAGCTTTTCGAACGAATAGCCTGAATCCATAGAAACTCTCGGTGGGATATGCGGAAAGGCCGAACTCGGAACTCGTTGTTCCGGTTGTTGTTGTTCGTGTTGCCGTTCTCGAAATCGACAGCCCAGGGGTGTCGAGACGTTCACGTCGGCCCGCCGAGTGTTCAGCGGGCGGACTGCGCGGGATCACTACGGCTGCTGCCGGCGATATCCCTGCTGCGCCTGTCGGTGGGCTTGTGGCCCAGCGGCTCGACCAGATTCCAAGGCGCTATGGCTGGCCTGCCGTGGCAAGCCTGCGGCGGGCGCGCGTTCCGAGTGTTTCTGCCAGCCCGTAGCCTGTTTGCTGATGCTGGTGGTCAGGGCGATGGCGCGTGCAAACTGCTTGTGCGAGATCAGGCGCAGATCGACGGCGAGGCGCAGCGAGAGGTTGATGACCTCCACTTCCTCGCGCATCAGACCCAGGATCGGAGCTTTCTCCTGGCTGGTGTTGGCCTGGTAGGTTCGCATGACAAGAGCCATGCACTGCCTGCGCATGCCGGCGCCAAAGTCGGCCTTGAAGTTCCGGGGCATGTTGGCGACCAGATGTGTGACGAG
>NZ_WUMG01000100.1:0-1837 GCF_009827015.1 Delftia sp. CH05
GAGCGAGATCAAGTGGCAATGAACACTCGGGGCAAACAATGGGCAATAGCCTTTGATAGACAAAGCCGGAAACGAATCCAGGCATGGTCATCAGGTCAATATCCACACCCAACTGCTCAAGCCGAGAGAATGCAGCCATCGCCGAGTAACCATGGATGGAAGACAGAATCTTGTGGCCTGCCAGCACCAAATTCTTGACGGTCTTTGCGGCCTGACTTTCGCGGATTTCTCCGACCATGACCACGTCGGGGTCCTGCCGTAATGTGGCTTCCAAAAGTTCGTTGAACGTATCCTTCGTTGCGGGCATCTGGCATGCGTTAGGAATTTCGTACTCCACCGGAGATTCAATCGTGCATACCTTGATATTTGGTCCCCGGTTTTCGTAGAGTTGCTGAATGCAGCTCTGCAGTGATGAAGATTTACCAGAGTTCGTCGGCCCGACAAAGACGACCAGACCTGAGCCACCAATCAGCATTCTTTCGACCTGCTCGCGTTGAGCGTCAGAGTAGCCGACGTCGCTTAGCCTCTTGAAGCCGCCCGCCACGTTGGCAGGTCTGAGCAGACGCAAAACCAACTGAAATTTATCTGGATGTATGGCAGTTGAGTGGAACCGCACAGTCAATAGGCGCTTGTTTTTCTTTGTAGGGTCATCCCACACGTCAAAATTGGTGTCCTTGATTTCTCGCTTCGTCCAAGAGCCTTTTCGGGCAATGTCTGTGGATTCAAAATTGAAGAGCACCGAACCATAGTCTTCAGCAGTGGCCAAAGAGATGTCTCCCATCTTGTAGCGACGACCATCAATACGGAGCAAGACTTCGGCCTTGTTCTCGCGTGCTTCGATATGGATATCTGATGCGCCCGATTTTGCAGCGTCCAATAGCAATTGCCGCACGCGCGTCTGTGTTGAAGTTTGTTCGGAATCCGAGCTGCTGATTTCGCGTGCGTTGTTGTGGTGTACCGCCCGTATGATTTCCCAAGTGGAAATCAACGGATAGATATTTAGATAGTTGTCTGCCTTCAGACGCTGAGCAACGTCCAACATGCCCCTGCTTTGCAGATACATGTCAGGAGTCATCAGCAAATAGGTACGATGGCTTTTAGAGCTCTTGGAATCTGCGAGTGGCTGATTGAGGGCGAAGCCGACAATCTTCTGCTCGAAAAGCATGCCGCTCTGTATTGCCGCGAAGTGCTCCAGATGCTGTTCACCCAGCGGGTGAGTGAGCTTATGAAGATAGATATACTCACCATCAGGAACTGCCGCGACATCAGAAACAGAGTATCTCTCAAGCACTGCGCGCTTTTCGTTGTGGTCCTTCAATTTCTGCTGGAGCGCTTCCTTGGCTTTTGCATGCTGATCTTGATGTTTCTCGCCCCGTCGCCCGGGCATTCTCAATGTGATACCGAGTTCCATTTTTTGACCTATTCCAGGATATAGAGCGTTGTGAAGGCGCTAACCTGAGCGCCCACCGCTGTGGGATTGCTCCAAATCACTCGTTCGAAATTAATGGGATACTTATTCAGTAATTCCACAGCCCAATGCATGCTCAAGAGATCGTTGCTACTGGCAGTGTTCAGCTGCAGTTGGATTTTTCTTCCTAACCTGTATTCGCTAACGCCGGCCAGGCCTTTGATTTCAGAAGGCGGGCGCAAGGTGACTTCTTCTTCCTGCGAGAATTTGAGATTTTTGAGATTACGGGATGCCCAATCCAGAATAGCCATCTTCACGACTCTTGGATCTACTTTCTGGGCCGGATTCCCGTGTACTGCACTTCTGCCAATCGGAAAATCCGAGACGATAGGGCCTTCAGTGTTCAGTGGATCAAGGATTCCTGGGAGC
>NZ_WUMG01000101.1:0-1421 GCF_009827015.1 Delftia sp. CH05
GAGTTGCCCAGGCTGTCGACCTTCACGTTGCCCAACGAGCCCACGCTGATGTTGTCGCCAGAGTTCGCACCCACCTGGAACACGCCACCCGTGAAGCTGCCTTCCAGCAGCTTCTGGCCATTGAACGTGGTGGTCTTGGCCACACGGTCCACTTCATCACGCAGTTGAGACAGCTCCGACTGCAGCGCCTCACGGTCGCTCTTGCTGTTCGTCGCGTTGGACGACTGCACCGCCAGCTCGCGCATGCGCTGCAGCATGTCGCCGACCTTGCCCAGCGCGCCTTCAGCCGTCTGTGCCAGCGAGATGCCATCGTTGGCATTGCGCGAGGCCACGGCCAAGCCGCGCACCTGGGTGCTCATGCGCTCGGAGATGGCCAGGCCGGCTGCATCGTCCTTGGCACTGTTGACACGCAGGCCCGAAGACAGGCGCTGCATGGAGGTAGCCAGCGAACTGCCAGACAGACCCAGGTTGCGTTGTGCGTTGATGGACACAACATTGGTGTTAATGGTCATAGCCATAGTGGTATTCCCCTTCTTCAAATGCTCGTTTCTTTGGCATCCGGCCGGCCGATCTTTTCTGCATCCGCCTTCCCGGCACCCGTTTCCAGGCAGTTCCGGCTACCCGTTCTTGCAAGAAGAACGCCGCTATGGCCAAGCCTCGCATGCGTTCTTCAAGTTCCGGACCCGGACGGCAGCGAGCCACCGCCGTCCAGGCCTTGTTCTTACTTCAGCAGGCTCAGCACTTGCTGAGGCAGCTGGTTGGCCTGGGCCACCATGGCCGTGCCAGCCTGCTGCAGGATCTGCGTGCGGCTCAGGTTCGCCGTTTCCTTGGCGAAGTCGGCGTCCACGATGCGGCCGCGTGCCGCAGAGATGTTCTCGTTCATGGAGTCGATGTTCTCGATCGACTTCTCGAAGCGGGTCTGGATGGCACCCAGGTCGGCGCGTGCGGAGTTGACCTTGTCCAGCGCGTTGTCGATGCGCTGCATGGCTTCCCAAGCACCGGCTTGCGTGGAGATGTCCACCTTGTCGATGCCCTTGCCTTCCGGTCACGGTGACCGAGACATCGGCTGCAGTCGCTGAAATGCCAGCGATGGCGGCCGTGCCGGAGGCGTATGAGGAATTCCCCAGGTCGGCCACCTTCATGTTGGCCAGCGCGCCCACCGTGATGTTGTCGCCCGCATTCGCACCCACCTGGAACACGCCCCCGGAGAAGCTGCCYTCCAGCAGTTTCTGGCCATTGAACGTGGTGGTCTTGGCCACACGGTCCACTTCGTCACGCAGCTGCACCAGCTCGGACTGCAGCGCTTCACGATCGCTCTTGCTGTTGGTGGCGTTGGAGGCCTGAACAGACAGCTCGCGCATGCGCTGCAGCATGTCGCCCACCTTGCCCAGTGCGCCTTCGGCCGTCTGCGCCAGAGAAAT
>NZ_WUMG01000102.1:0-1215 GCF_009827015.1 Delftia sp. CH05
GGCGCCCCCGCAAAAGACCATCGAAGTTGCACGCCGACAAGGGCTATGACTACAAGCGTTGCCGTGCGCACTTGAGACAACGGGGCATCGCCAGCCGCATTGCCAGGCGAGGCGTTGAGAGTAGCGAGCGACTGGGCAAGCATCGCTGGGTGGTGGAGCGGACTCATGGATGGTTTGCAGGCTTTGGCAAGTTGCGAATCCGCTTTGAACGACGGCTGGATATCCACGAAGCGCTGCTAAAACTGGCAGCGGCGATCATCTGTGCACGCTTCGTGGATCGGTGGTGTTAGCCACTCTAATGTGGGGCTGCTTCCCTTCGGGTTGCCCGGCTGCGGGGCCGTCTGCGGCGTTGCACGCGCTTGCAAGGCACGGGCCTTGCTGCGCACGCGCGCCTTGCATACAACCCCGCAGCCGGGCAACGCGATCCCCAGATTAGTGTGAACAGGCCCTAAGACCCTGGGCGCCTTTGTGGTCGCCTACGCCCTGAGCCCCATCGACCTGATCCCCGACTTCATCCCCGTGCTGGGCTATGTGGATGACGTCCTGCTGCTGCCCGCGCTGATCTGGCTTGCCGTGCGGCTGCTTCCCCCGGCCGTGGTGGCCGACAGCCGCCAGCAGGCCGAGGCCTGGATGCAGGCCCAAGGCTGCAAGCCCCGAAGCCATGCCGGAGTCGCCTTGGTGGTGGGCGTCTGGCTATGCGTTTGCGTGAGGGCCTTCCTTGTGTTCCGAGGGCGCTGGGGTCTTTGAGCGCGGCGCCTCGCTGGCTGAGCGGCGGCGGGCGGGCAACAGTCAGGATGCGGGCGCTGCGCCAGGGCGCTGTATCATCTCGCCCAGGTGCTGAACACACCTTCACAGGCGGTCCCGCCACACTCCCGAAAGCAGTTGGACGTACTCACAGGAGGCCTTATGGCTGCTTTCCTTGCGGGCGTATCAATGCCCGAGCCCTCTCCCAATCCTTTGCGTGGTCCCGCGCTTCGAGCGCATGGGCATTCCTTTGCATCAGCCGACAAGCGTGCTCATTGAGGAGTTGCCATGCTGTACTTTCAACTTTCCGAGCCGGAGTACAACAGCCTGCGGCGCGTGCAGGATCAGTTGGGGCTGATTTCCAGTTTGATCATTGGCGCCTACCCGGGGCATGCCTTGGAGCCGGTGACTCCTGGGCAATTGCTTGCGTTTATTCAGGCGCAGGAGGAGGCGATTGAGGGGGTGATGGGG
>NZ_WUMG01000103.1:0-1166 GCF_009827015.1 Delftia sp. CH05
GGGCACGACTGCCTCGCCAGCGGAGACGGCGGTCAAAGCACCTTGCCGTTCGAGCTTGCGCCACTGGAACAGCAGTCCAGCCGAAACGCCTTCCTGCCGAGCGACCAATGACACGCTCATGCCTGGTTCGTAGGTTCGGCGCACCAGCGCCGCCTTCTCTGCGAGAGACCAGCGCCTGCGGCGCTGGTCCTTCACGACTACCTCGATTGACTCCGTATGCCTAGTCATATGCACAGTCCTGTTCCTATCTTCAAAGATAAGCGATAGGACGGGGCCGGGGAATCAGGGGGCTATTTCATGGGGACATGAGTGGCAGCTACCGCTGCAGACTTCCGAGCGATGGTCACCGGCTGGTTGCAGTCATTCGACTAGGTGAGCCTGAGCGGCAACTTCGTCCCTGAAACGACATGCAACTTGCAGATTACTCAGTTTCGAAGTTGACCGTCAAGTCGCCCCCTGTGCTTCGCTGCGGCTCCTGTTTAGTTGTCGCATCTTCAGCACGTTCATCCGCTTCGTCAGCGCGGGGCGGCATCACTGCCTGACTGCTGCCTAATGTGGTCGTAACACCTTCGGCTTGAAAGTCTTCTCCGCGCGCCGCGTCCACTTGCTGGATAGGTGGCTCGACTGGATCCCTCGCCTCACCATCGAACGTGAGATACGGAGGCTGCGTACACTTCAACGCACGCAGCTTGATTGCTCGTCGACGCGGAGGTGAACTGGCTAGCCGTTCGGCGGCCTCAACCGCATCCCCGAGGACCTTGGCGTAGACACGCATGCGCGCCTGCCTGTAGCCCTCGGCAAGAGAGTACGGTATGAAGGTACCATTGCTCTTGAGTGCCATATCGCTTGCAAAATCAAGTGCGAACTTTAAGAGTGGCTAACACCACTTCGTCACAGGCCCCCGCAGAGCAGTTATGCTCGCTGCCCTCATGGCACGACGACCTGTAAGCAAAGAACTGTGGCGACAGCTACAACCCCTCATCCCTGCCTTCGTACCTTCCGCCAAAGGCGGTGCGCGCAAGCTCGCAGTCAGCGATGAAGCCGCCCTCAACGGCATCCTGTTTGTGTTGCAAACAGGCATTCCGTGGGAAGACCTTCCCCAATCCCTTGGGTACGGCAGCGGCATGACTTGCTGGCGCCGCCTACGCGACTGGAACGCCGCTGGT
>NZ_WUMG01000104.1:0-1082 GCF_009827015.1 Delftia sp. CH05
ATCGCCACCGTTCTGTCCAAGAAGTTCGGCGGCGAAGCCAAGGCTTACGACCAGATCGACGCAGCACCTGAAGAAAAGGCCCGCGGCATCACGATCAACACCGCCCACGTCGAGTACGAAACGGCCAACCGCCACTACGCTCACGTTGACTGCCCCGGCCACGCCGACTACGTCAAGAACATGATCACCGGCGCTGCTCAGATGGACGGCGCTATCCTGGTGTGCTCGGCCGCTGACGGCCCGATGCCCCAGACCCGCGAGCACATCCTGCTGGCTCGTCAGGTGGGCGTGCCCTACATCATCGTGTTCCTGAACAAGTGCGACATGGTGGACGACGAAGAGCTGCTGGAGCTGGTCGAAATGGAAGTGCGCGAGCTGCTGGCCAAGTACGACTTCCCCGGCGACGACACCCCCATCATCCGCGGCTCGGCCAAGCTGGCCCTGGAAGGTGACGCAAGCGACAAGGGCGAGCCCGCCATCCTGCGTCTGGCTGAAGCCCTGGACACCTACATCCCCACGCCCGAGCGCGCTGTGGACGGTGCCTTCGCAATGCCCGTGGAAGACGTGTTCTCGATCTCCGGCCGTGGCACCGTGGTGACCGGTCGCGTTGAGCGCGGCATCATCAAGGTCGGCGAAGAAATCGAAATCGTCGGTATCCGCGACACCCAGAAGACCATCGTCACCGGCGTGGAAATGTTCCGCAAGCTGCTGGACCAAGGCCAAGCTGGCGACAACGTGGGCCTGCTGCTGCGCGGCACCAAGCGTGAAGACGTGGAACGCGGCCAAGTGCTGTGCAAGCCCGGCTCCATCAAGCCCCACACCCACTTCACGGCTGAGGTGTACGTGCTGTCCAAGGACGAAGGTGGTCGCCACACTCCGTTCTTCAACAACTACCGTCCCCAGTTCTATTTCCGCACGACCGACGTGACCGGCTCCATCGAGCTGCCCGCCGACAAGGAAATGGTGATGCCTGGCGATAACGTGTCGATCACCGTCAAGCTGATCGCCCCCATCGCCATGGAAGAAGGTCTGCGCTTCGCTATCCGCGAAGGCGGCCGTACCGTGGGCGCTGGCGTGGTTGC
>NZ_WUMG01000105.1:0-971 GCF_009827015.1 Delftia sp. CH05
GGCGCCAGCAAGCTCCTCCATCAACGCAGCAGGCTCAGCACCTGCTGGGGCAGCTGGTTGGCCTGGGCCACCATCGCCGTACCAGCCTGCTGCAGGATCTGCGTACGGCTCAGGTTCGCCGTTTCCTTGGCAAAGTCGGCATCCGTGATCCGGCTGCGCGCTGCGGAAATGTTTTCGTTCTGGATGTCGATGTTCTCCACAGCCTTCTCGAAGCGGGTCTGCAGTGCGCCCAGGTCGCCGCGCGCCGTGTTCACCTTGTCGATGGCGTTGTCGATACGCTGCATGGCTTCCCACGCGCCAGACTGGGTGGAGATGTCCACCTTGTCGATGCCCTTGCCCTCAGCGGTTGTGATGGCCGTCAGACTCGTTGCAGCCGCCGTGCCGACTGCCACCGATGCGGTCGTGCCCGTCGTGCCCGTCGGCGCTGCCGTGGCGCGCAGCTCAATCGTCGTGCCGTCTTCGCTGAGGAAGGCCGTCACGCCGGTATCAGCGGTCTTGGCGTTGATGGCTTCGATGGTGCGACCGGTCACCTCGGTCTGCGTCGCATTGGCGTCTTGCTCGATCGTGGCCACGGCAGAGGCGGTGGCACCTTGGATCGTGAGACTCACCGAGGCGGACGTCACCGACGCCTGCGTCACGGCGGAACTGCTGATCGAGCCCACGCTGTACGAGGAGTTGCCCAGGCTGTCGACCTTCACGTTGCCCAACGAGCCCACGCTGATGTTGTCGCCAGAGTTCGCACCCACCTGGAACACGCCACCCGTGAAGCTGCCTTCCAGCAGCTTCTGGCCATTGAACGTGGTGGTCTTGGCCACACGGTCCACTTCATCACGCAGTTGAGACAGCTCCGACTGCAGCGCCTCACGGTCGCTCTTGCTGTTCGTCGCGTTGGACGACTGCACCGCCAGCTCGCGCATGCGCTGCAGCATGTCGCCGACCTTGCCCAGCGCGCCTTCAGCCGTCTGTGCCAG
>NZ_WUMG01000106.1:0-962 GCF_009827015.1 Delftia sp. CH05
GGCGCCAGCAAGCTCCTCCATCAACGCAGCAGGCTCAGCACCTGCTGGGGCAGCTGGTTGGCCTGGGCCACCATCGCCGTACCAGCCTGCTGCAGGATCTGCGTACGGCTCAGGTTCGCCGTTTCCTTGGCAAAGTCGGCATCCGTGATCCGGCTGCGCGCTGCGGAAATGTTTTCGTTCTGGATGTCGATGTTCTCCACAGCCTTCTCGAAGCGGGTCTGCAGTGCGCCCAGGTCGCCGCGCGCCGTGTTCACCTTGTCGATGGCGTTGTCGATACGCTGCATGGCTTCCCACGCGCCGGCCTGGGTGGAGATGTCCACCTTGTCGATGCCCTTGCCCTCAGTGGTCGAAATGGCAGTGAACGTAGCTGTAGCGCCAGTGATGGTCAAAGCGACACCGGTTGCGGTTCCATCGGTGTCAGCCTGTGCGCGGAAATCAATGGTACTGCCATCTTCATTCAGGTAGGCCACCACGCCGGTATCAGCGGTCTTGGCATTGATCGCGTTAATGACCTTGCCGACAGTCTCCTTGTCCGTGGAGTTCGCATCAACGGCAACAGCCGTGAACGTGGTGACCGTACCCAGCTTGCCCGTAATGGAAACTTGGACATCCGCAGTAGTGGCGGAAATAGCTGTGGACGAAGCCGTGCCCGTCGCGTAAGAAGAGTTGCCCAGGCTGTCGACCTTCACGTTGCCCAACGAGCCCACGCTGATGTTGTCGCCAGAGTTCGCACCCACCTGGAACACGCCACCCGTGAAGCTGCCTTCCAGCAGCTTCTGGCCATTGAACGTGGTGGTCTTGGCCACACGGTCCACTTCATCACGCAGTTGAGACAGCTCCGACTGCAGCGCCTCACGGTCGCTCTTGCTGTTCGTCGCGTTGGACGACTGCACCGCCAGCTCGCGCATGCGCTGCAGCATGTCGCCGACCTTGCCCAGCGCGCCTTCAGCCGTCTGTGCCAG
>NZ_WUMG01000107.1:0-959 GCF_009827015.1 Delftia sp. CH05
CCAGCCAGCGGCGTTCCAGTCGCGTAGGCGGCGCCAGCAAGTCATGCCGCTGCCGTACCCAAGGGATTGGGGAAGGTCTTCCCACGGAATGCCTGTTTGCAACACAAACAGGATGCCGTTGAGGGCGGCTTCATCGCTGACTGCGAGCTTGCGCGCACCGCCTTTGGCGGAAGGTACGAAGGCAGGGATGAGGGGTTGTAGCTGTCGCCACAGTTCTTTGCTTACAGGTCGTCGTGCCATGAGGGCAGCGAGCATAACTGCTCTGCGGGGGCCTGTGACGAAGTGGTGTTAGCCACTCTTAAGAGTCAACTAACTTGCTGATGAACGTAAGCCAGTCCATGCTTCTCCACTTTATCGAGGGTGTGTGATGCGGCGCCTAAACGTAATAATATCGCAGAGGAACCTGCGGAACTAAACCAGTAGGCTGGGTCTTAGCTTTCCAGTGGCACTTTTAGGATTGTTAGTGGATCGGGTTCTGACTGCTTTCGGGGAACGGAGCCCAATGTCTGGTTCACATCGGCAGCGCCTATTCATGGCGCCGCAATAGCGGACTGCACAACTTCCCGGGTCATCATCGGCTACTTACCTGGAAATCCGTCACTCGGCCGGCTTGATCCTTGGTGCTCTGGTGAGCGCTATGCGGCTGTGACCGAACGCTCCCGATGGGTGATGTCGCCCCCGTATTCCCGACCCCACCCTATTCGCAATAAAGCAGCTGGTCAGCCCCTGCAGCGTGTTGCCGCCTGAACTCCCGAGGCGACCGCATTTTCAGCGAAGAATGCGGATGCACCTCGTTGAAGTGCTCGAAGGCCGCTGGCAGTTGCGCCAGTACCGTCTGCGCGTCACTCAGGTCCATGCGCGCCACATAGTCGCGCTTGAAGGTGTTGACGAAGCTCTCGGCCATGCCGTTGCTCTGCGGGCTGCAGACGGGAGTGTTAATGGGCTTCAGGCCCAGAGCG
>NZ_WUMG01000108.1:0-877 GCF_009827015.1 Delftia sp. CH05
ACGAGTTCCGAGTTCGGCCTTTCCGCAGATTCATTTATTGATCCCTTCACCCCTTTCTTCACCCTCAACCACCCAGCAGGAGCATCCATATGAGCAAGTCCATTCCCGCAATCGGCCAGGCATGGCCCGAGCAAGGCGGCATCTACATCGGCGCCCGCCTGATCGATGGCGCCGTCCATCACGTTGTCATCCCTGGCGGTGTCGAGCACGACATCAAAGACGCGGCATTCAAGGGCGTTCAGACCTGCATTCCGACCGAGTTGAACGGCCAGGGAGATTGGCGCGCGCCTGACCAAGAGGACCTGATGCTGGCTTGGATCAACGCCCGTGAGCACTTCGAGAAGTCGGGGCTGGCCAGCTACTACTGGTCGCGCACTGAGCGTGATGGCTGGGCCTGGGCTGTCGTTTTCGAGGACGGCAGCACGWMCRACRWCKACCGGSWCRACGWGTTCCGAGTTCGGCCTTTCCGCAGTTTTCCCGATTCRGCCCTTTAACCCTTCGCGGGCGTAGCCCGCCCTCTACCGATGGCCCTGCACACTGACACCGAGATCTACAAGGCGACCTACGCACTGGCCCAGCTCGTCACACATCTGGTCGCCAACATGCCCCGGAACTTCAAGGCCGACTTTGGCGCCGGCATGCGCAGGCAGTGCATGGCTCTTGTCATGCGAACCTACCAGGCCAACACCAGCCAGGAGAAAGCTCCGATCCTGGGTCTGATGCGCGAGGAAGTGGAGGTCATCAACCTCTCGCTGCGCCTCGCCGTCGATCTGCGCCTGATCTCGCACAAGCAGTTTGCACGCGCCATCGCCCTGACCACCAGCATCAGCAAACAGGCTACGGGCTGGCAGAAACACTCGGAACGCGCGCCCGCCGC
>NZ_WUMG01000109.1:0-751 GCF_009827015.1 Delftia sp. CH05
ACCTTCCGCCAAAGGCGGTGCGCGCAAGCTCGCAGTCAGCGATGAAGCCGCCCTCAACGGCATCCTGTTTGTGTTGCAAACAGGCATTCCGTGGGAAGACCTTCCCCAATCCCTTGGGTACGGCAGCGGCATGACTTGCTGGCGCCGCCTACGCGACTGGAACGCCGCTGGTGTCTGGGAGCAGCTGCATCAGGCCATGCTGACTCGCTTGCGTGAACATGACCAAATCGATTGGAGCCGGGCCAGCATTGATGGCTCCTCGGTACCAAGCCCCCGGGGGGCCAGGAAACGGGCCCAAACCCCACGGACAGAGGCAAGCTCGGCTCCAAGCGGCACATCGTCGTAGATGCCAGAGGCATCCCGCTGGTGATCTTGGTCAGCGGCGCGAACCGGCACGACTCCAAGATGTTCGAGAGGTGCGTGGACGCGATTCCTGCGATTTCAGGCTTGGGAGGGCGCCCCCGCAAAAGACCATCGAAGTTGCACGCCGACAAGGGCTATGACTACAAGCGTTGCCGTGCGCACTTGAGACAACGGGGCATCGCCAGCCGCATTGCCAGGCGAGGCGTTGAGAGTAGCGAGCGACTGGGCAAGCATCGCTGGGTGGTGGAGCGGACTCATGGATGGTTTGCAGGCTTTGGCAAGTTGCGAATCCGCTTTGAACGACGGCTGGATATCCACGAAGCGCTGCTAAAACTGGCAGCGGCGATCATCTGTGCACGCTTCGTGGATCGGTGGTGTTAGCCACTCT